>CALVJN010000011.1 GCA_944332205.1 uncultured Bacilli bacterium
TAGCGAAGTGGTCAAACGCGGCAGACTGTAAATCTGTTCCTTCGGGTTCCATGGTTCAAATCCATGTCCCTCCACCATTTTATAGTAGTAAGCTAGTTGCCTCGTAGCCAAGCGGTAAGGCACCACACTTTGACTGTGGCATTCGCTAGTTCGAGTCTAGCCGAGGCAGCCAAATATGTTCCGTTAGCTCAGTAGGTAGAGCATTTGACTTTTAATCAAAGGGTCTGGAGTTCGAATCTCCAACGGGACACCATTTTTTTGTAAATAAGAGATTTATTCTCTTTTTTTTTATTCTTTAAAATGTTATATTATATATAATTGAGGAATTGATAATGAAAAAGTTAAAAAAAGATGATTATAAAAATATTGCTCTTATATTATTTTTGATAATAATTTATGTATTATGTATAACTAATTTTTTAAATAGTTTTTATGGTTCTACTGTAGATTGGGATTGCCAGCATTTTTCTATACCAGATTATTTTAGAAAGCTGTTTTATGAAACTGGAAATTTAATTCCTAATTTTGCTTTTAATTTGGGAAATGGTCAAAATATTTTTTACTATTCTTATTATGGATTATTAAATCCTATTATTTTATTTTCTTATTTTTTGCCTTTTGTTAAAATGGTTGACTATATTCAAATTTCATCAATTATTATTGTCATGATTAGCAGTATACTAATTTATAAATGGTTAGTTAATAAATATAATAGGTCAACAGCTGTCTTTTCAACAATTGTATATTTGACAATAACACCAATTCTTTTCCATAGCCACAGACATATTATGTTTATTAGTTACATGCCTTTTTTAATTTTAGCTTTAATTGGCGTAGATAAGTATTTTATGGAAAACAAAAGATGGCTATTAATTATTAGTGTATTTTTGCTAATAATGACAAGTTATTTTTTTAGTGTTGGTTCAATATTTGTAATAACTATATATGGATTATGTAATTTTATAAAAAATAATAAAAATATAAATTTTAAATTGTTTGTTAGTGAAGCAGTTAAATTCATTATTCCTATTTTTATAGGAATATTAATGGGAATGATAATAATTTTACCAACTCTTTATGTAATTTTAAGTGGAAGAGTAGATTCAAATGTTAGTATTAATTTTTTAAATTTGATTATTCCAAATTTAAAAATATTAAAATTGTTTTATTCATCATATTCTCCAGGTTTAAATGCATTAATTTTAATCAGTATAATATATAGTATTATTTGTAAAAACAAACAAATTTTCTTTTTATCATTATTTATTATTATAATTTTTCTTTTCCCAATTTTTACTTATATATTAAATGGAACAATGTATGTTGACTATAAAGTATTAATACCATTTATACCAATTTTGGTTTTGTTAGTAGCAAATATGATGTTTAATTTTGAAAATAATGAAAAAATAATTAATAAAGTATTAATTCTTTCTTTAATGACAGGTATATTTATATTAGTTTTTAATTTAGATAATGATAAAAAAATCATTTTTATATTAGAATTATTAATGTTAATATTATGTTTTATGAAAAAAATTAAATTTAAAAAACTAAAATTAAATAATTTGTTTATATTAGTTATTGTAATTGTAGTATCATTATTTACATCTTTTAATTCAGATAATTTATATTTAAAGTATGACTATAATAATTTGATAAATTCTGATTCTAAAGTCTATGAAGAAGCTTTTAATAATGAAGAAAGTATATATCGCGTTGCAAACAACAATTATTTATTGCAAAATATAAATAGAATATTATCTACTAATTATTATAGTGCTACTATTTATTCTTCTACTTCAAATAATGATTATAAAAGTTTTTATTATAATGAAACAGGCAATGAAATAACTCAAAGGACTTATGGTAAAATAACCTCTAGTATGAATATTTTTTATAATTTATATAATGCTAATAAATTTTTTGTATCAGATGGTAATGTACCTATAGGTTATAAAAAAGTATCAGTTAATGATAATCTTTATGTTAATGAAGATGTATTACCAATAATATATGCTTCAGATAATATTATGGACTATGATGAATATAAAAAACTTGAATTTCCTTATAATATGGAAGCTTTGTTAAAAAATATAATTGTTAAAGATTGTTCGAATGGTAATTTTGAAAGTTCTATAGAAAATTTTAATGGTAGTATTTCTATTTTAGAAAATGTTAGTAATGTTAAAATTAATAAAATAAATAATTTGTATAGTTTTGATATAGAAAACCCAACTCTTATAAAGTTTAGAGTGGATGGCTTAAATGAAAATGATATTTTAATGATTGAATTTTCTTTAGTGGATAATCAAAAATGTTCAAATGGTGATTTAGTAATAACTATAAATGGAATCAAAAATGTATTATCTTGTAAAAGTTGGAAGTATCATAATAAGAATACAACGTTTAATTATGTTCTTTCTTCTAATGATGTTATTGATGAATTGGATGTTATGTTTAGTAAAGGTAATTATGTTATTTCAGACTTAAAGATGTATGTTATAAATTATGACAAATTAAAAAATATAAAAAATAATGTTGATGAATTTTTATTTGATAAAGAAAAAACTAAAGATAATTATATAAAAGGAAATATTAATGTAACAAAAGATGGATATTTGTATATGTCTATACCTTATGATGAAGGTTTTACTATTTATTTAAATGGGAAAAAACAAGATTATGAAAAAGTTGATGGTTCTTTTATTGGATTTAAAATTAATAAAGGAGTTTATTCTTTAGAAATAATATATAATGCACCATTTTTAAAAGAAGGGAAAATAATATCTATAATAGGAATAATAATTTTCAGCATTGTATTTATATTAGAAAATAGAAAAATAAAAAAAGGTATTGCTAAAAAATAATTTTTGATATATAATCAAATAGTCTTATGAATTAAGACTGTTGCCTGAGTGGCGGAATAGGTAGACGCACAGGACTTAAAATCCTGCGGGTGTTAAAACCCGTGCCGGTTCAAGTCCGGCCTTAGGCACCATTTTATGTTGTAACAGACGAAAGTCTGTTTTTCTATATAATATAGTTAAAATAATATTGACTTTATTATATTGTAAATGTTATAATTTATTTGTTGCTTTAAGTGAGTAGCAAATAGTGTTTTGGAGGAATACCCAAGTTGGTTGAAGGGACCGGTCTTGAAAACCGGGAGGTCGTGCAAGCGGCGCAGGGGTTCGAATCCCTTTTCCTCCGCCATTTATTTATCGCGGGATGGAGCAGCTCGGTAGCTCGTTGGGCTCATAACCCAAAGGTCGTAGGTTCAAATCCTTCTCCCGCAACCAATGGTTTCGTAGTGCAGTGGTTAACACGTCTGCCTGTCACGCAGAAGATCGCGGGTTCAATCCCCGTCGAAACCGCCATATGGCTCTGTAGCTCAGTCGGTAGAGCAGAGGACTGAAAATCCTTGTGTCGATGGTTCGATTCCATTCGGAGCCACCATTATTATATAATATTTATGTTACGTATTCATGCGCTCGTAGCTCAGCTGGATAGAGTGTTTGGCTACGAACCAAAAGGTCAGGGGTTCGAATCCCTTCGAGCGCACCACTTTAAAATAACGGGAAGTGGCTCAATTTGGTAGAGCACTTGGTTTGGGACCAAGGGGTTGCAGGTTCAAATCCTGTCTTCCCGACCATTTAGTATTTAAGAACTTATCATTAAGTTCTTTTTTTGTGTTATATTATAATTTTTTTTTAAAAATTTATATTAATATAATTTATAATTAAATTATATTAATTTATTTTTCGTTTGATAAAATAAATTGCTACGTGGTATACTATATATTATTATATGAGGTGTTTTATGGAAAATAAAAATATAAAAGAAAAAATAGTAAAACAATTAGTAAATCAAAATATAGATATTGAAAATGAACAAGAACTAATAGAAATGCTTATTAACGAACCAATTGCAATAGATGTTGATAAGGTGAATAAAGAAAAATTAAAGTTTGGGGATAAATTAGCTGATGCTATTACAAGATTAGCTGGTAGTTGGCTTTTTATAATAATATTTTGCTTATTTTTAATTTCATGGATGGTACTTAATAATACATTGTTTAAATCGATTGATCCATATCCATATATTCTTTTGAATTTAATGTTATCATGTATTGCGGCATTACAGGCTCCTATAATTATGATGAGTCAAAATCGTGAATCTAAAAAAGATAGTTTGCGTAGTAAAAATGATTATAAAACTGATTTAAAAAGTGAATTAATATTAGAAATATTACATGAACAAATGTCAGAAATAATTTCTAATCAAAAAAAAATAATTAAGTCATTAGAAGAAAAAAAAGAAAGTGATAAATAAATGCGAATTCATCATTTTATTGAATATTATAACATAATAAAACCAATATTAGAAAACGAGGAATTTAGAAAAAGAAAGAAATTTATGCATCATGAAAATGAGAGTGTGTATAATCATTCATTAAAAGTATCATTGTTGTCATATAAAATTGCAAAAAAGATGGGCGTGGATTATAAAAGTGCTACTATAGGTGGCTTACTTCATGATTTTTATAGTAAACCATGGCAGGAAAATAATAATGAAAAAACTTCTTTATTTAAAATGCATGGCTTTACACATGCTAGAGATGCTTACAAAAATTCAAAAAAATATTTTAATGACTTAATTACTCCAAAAATAAAAGATATTATAGTGAAGCATATGTTTCCACTCAATCCAATACCTCCTAAATATATTGAATCGTGGATTGTTACTGTTGCAGATAAAATGGTGTCGTCTACAGTGTTATTACATCCTACACAATATCCAAAATATTTAGGTATTAAAAGGAGGAAAAATGAAGATTAAACTTGATTGGTATAAAACTTTAGCAATTATTATAATGATTGTTAGCATTATTTTTATAATAATTAATATTTTAAATATGTAAATTAAATTTTTAAATTTTTTGTAAAATATTGTAATTAGTTGACAAACTAAAGAATATTATAAAGAGAAAAAATAGTTTAGCATAACTATTAGAAGTGATAATTAGATAAGTCTTAACAACATAAAAAGACGTGCATATACAATATTAGGGTAAAAGTAACTTATCGTTTTCTATATTATAATTGTTATACATTTATCTATTTTATATAAAGAACTTTAGACTAATATTACAAAATTATGTTGGCTGTCATTTATGATGATTAAAAAAATTAAAAATGTCCATTGTAAATATCCATAAGTGATATTTTTATTTTCTTTAAGTTTAATTATAATTATATACATGCTATAATTGTTTTGGTGATGAAAATATGGGAACTTTATTTGTTGTAGCTACTCCTATTGGAAATTTAAATGATATATCAAAAAGAGTTTTAGATGTTTTAAATAATTGTGATTTTATTGCAGCTGAAGATACACGCAATACTGTAAAGTTATTGAATTATTATGGTATTAAAAAAAGCATGACATCATATCATAAGTTTAATGAAAAAAGTAAAAGTAATGTTATAATTGAAAAAATATTAGAAGGTAAAAATGTAGTATTAGTATCTGATGCAGGAACTCCTTGTATATCAGATCCTGGATATGAATTAGTGAAATTAGCTAGAGAAAATAAAATAACAATTATAGGAATACCTGGTCCATCTGCCATAATAACTGCATTATCAATTTCTGGATTAGATACTTCGACTTTTTCTTTTTGTGGCTTTCTTCCAACAGATAATACAAAATTGAAAAAGAAATTAGATGAAATAAAAAATAGCGATATAAATACATTTGTAATTTATGAATCTCCAAGGCGTTTATTAAAACTAATAGAAATATTAAATAAAACTTTTAGTGACGCTTTAGTTTTTATAGCTTCTGATTTAACTAAGATTCACGAAAGAGGTTTTTTCGGAAAGATAAGTGAGGTATTACAAATCTTAAAGGAAGATCCTAATATTGAGAAAGGTGAATATGTAGTTGTATTACAAAAAGGAAAAAAAGAATTTAATGAAAAAAAAGAAGATACTTGTTTTAGTATTGAGGCATTACTAGTGGATATAATTGTAAAAAATAATTGTTCTTTAAAGGATGCAATAAAAATATTACAGAATAATAAATCATTAAAAAAGAATCAAATATATTTGGCTAGTTTAAATTTAAAAAAAGTTTTCGAAAAATAAATGTAAAAGTAATAAAAAAAATATAATTTTATTTGTTTATTTTTTTAATATATGATATAACAATAATATAAGATAAGTAATAGGAGGATTTATGGAATTAATAATTTTTATTGCAATTTTAATAGCATCATTTTGTTTTGTAGTATATATACCTACAACATTATTTTTAAGAGATGTTAAAGTAAAAAGAAAAGGCAAAGAAAATTTATTGACATTTATTGCATTTTCACTTATGTTTTTATTATTAAGTTATATATGTGTTGGATTTTATTCATTAAAGTCAGTAGGTGAAGTAACAGAGTGTAGTGTTTTGTCAAATATGAATTGTTTATTTTATGATACTTTACCACGTGTAATAAGACCTGATTTATCAATCTATATGGTTTTACTTACTCAGTTAATTCTTATGGTAGCTTATGCATATTATACTGTGAAAAATATTATGGAATATAATAATAAAGTAAGGGTAGCTACTAATTTGTTTATTTTCTTCTTCGTTGCAATAGTTGCGTCTATTTTACATTATTTTGTATTATATGATTCAGCGTTTGTATCTGGATTAAAATATATTACCCTATTTAGTGCTAATGCATATATTATATTGCCGTTTATGTATTTAGTAATTATAACTTATGTTAATAGGGATCAACTAAAATCAAAATAGTGGATTCCTTTTTTTTGTAGTAAAAGTAGTGGAGGTTTTATGAGTAGTAGTGATTTAAAAATAATAGTTATGGATTCAATGAAGGAATTTGGAGATTTATTAGACAAAAATTTAAATAAAATAAATGGTAGTAACGAAAATCATTTGATAAGCATTTCAGCTAGTAGATTTCAAAATGGTGAAGGTAAGGTAAAAATTAATGAAACTGTAAGAGGAAAAAATATTTTTATTTTAACAGATATAGGTAACTATAATATTAGTTATATGCTTCATGGTAAAGAACATTTTATGGCTCCTGATGAACATTTTCAAGATATTAAAAGAGTTATAAGTGCAATATCTGGTCATGCTAATAAAATAACATTAATCATGCCTTTATTGTATCAGTCAAGACAACATAGAAGGAAAGGAAGAGAATCTTTAGATTGTGCTATAGCACTTCAAGAATTAGAAAGGTTAGGGATAAATGATATTGTCACATTTGACGCACATGATCCTAATATTTGTAATGCAATACCAACACTTCCTTTTGAAAATTTTTATCCAACACATACTATTTTAGATAAAATAGTTGAAAATGAAATTGATAGTATAGATAATCTTTTAGTTATTAGCCCAGATACTGGTGCTATGGAAAGAGCTAGATATTATGCTGATATGTTAGGATGTAATGTTGGCCTTTTCTATAAAAGAAGAGATTATAGTAAAATTGTAGATGGAAAAAATCCAATAATATGTCATGCATATATGGGGGACGACGTTTTTGGAAAAAATATTATTGTTGTAGATGATATGATTGCAAGTGGTGGATCTATGATTGAAGTTTGCGAAGAGTTGAAGAAAAAAGGTGCTAGAAAAATTTTTTTGGTTACGACATTTGCATTATTTACAGAGGGAATTGATAATTTTAAAGAAGCTTATAAGAATAAATTATTTAATAAAATTTATTCAACTAATTTATCTTATGTTCCAGATAGTGTAAAAAAAGAAAAATGGTTTTTTTCAGTTGATTGCTCTAGTCAAGTAGCTAATATTATAAATACACTTAACAATAATATTTCTATTGCTCATTTGTTTAATGGAAAAGAAGAAATTGCTTTAAAAATAAAAAAATGTTTAGAAGATAATTCAAATTAAGTATTAAAATAAAATTAAATAATAAAATATATAATATGATAAAAAAATATAGAAATTTTTTAAATAAAATGATATAATCATAAATCATGCATAATTAATGGAGGTAACAGAATGAAAGAAGAATGGAAAAATTTTAAAGAGGGGAATTGGGTTAAAGAAATAGATGTAGATAGTTTTATTCAAGAAAACTATGAAAGTTATGATGGCGATGAAAAGTTTTTATCAGCTGTAACGTCTAAAACTAAAAATGTATGGGATAAATGTCAAGAATTATTAAAAGAAGAGTTAAAGAAACATGTTCTTGATATTGATGTTGATCATATGTCAGGAATAGATAATTTTGAAGCTGGTTATATTGATAAAGACAATGAAGTAATTGTTGGACTTCAAACGGATGAACCTTTAAAGAGAATTGTTAATCCATATGGTGGAATAAGAATGGTTTATCAAGAACTTGAAGCATATGGTTATGAACTTAATAAAGATGTCGATAAGTATTTTAATGAGTTTAGAAAAACTCATAATCAAGGAGTATTTGATGCTTATACAAATGATATTCGTAAGGCAAGACATGTTGGTTTATTAACAGGTCTTCCAGATGCCTATGGTCGTGGAAGAATAATTGGTGATTATCGTCGTATTGCTTTGTATGGTATTGATTATTTAATGGAACAGAAAAAAAATGAATGGGATAATAAACTTGTAGGACCAATGTCTGATGAGCTTATACAACTACGAGAAGATGTATCAATGCAATATCGCGCTCTTGCTGCAATAAAAAGTATGGCAAGTAAATATGGCTTTGATATTTCAAAACCAGCAAAAAATGCAAAAGAAGCTATTCAATGGACTTATTTTGGTTATCTTGCTGCTATTAAAGAAAATAATGGCGCTGCAATGAGTTTAGGTAGAGTAGACGCTTTCTTCGATATATATATAAATAGAGATATTAATGATGGAACATTAACAGAAAAAGATGCTCAAGAATTAATAGATCAGTTTGTTATTAAATTAAGAATTGCAAGGCATTTAAGAACACCAGAATATGATGAACTATTCTCTGGTGATCCAACATGGGTAACTTGTTCAATTGGTGGTCTAAATAAAAAAGGTAAATCTATGGTTACTAAGACAAGTTATCGTATTTTACATACACTAACTAATTTAGATTCAGCACCAGAGCCAAATTTAACTGTTCTATGGAGTAAGGATTTACCAGATACGTTTAAAAAATATTGTGCAAAAATGAGTATTGTTACTGATTCTATTCAATATGAAAATGATGATATTATGCGTCCAATATATGGTGAAGATTATGCAATTGCATGTTGTGTTTCTGCTATGCGTGTTGGTAAAGATATGCAATATTTTGGGGCACGTTGTAATTTAGCTAAAGCATTACTTTATTCTATTAATGGTGGAATTGATGAAATTAAAGGTGATAAAGTAATAGATGGTTTTGAAATTATGCAAGACGAAGTTCTTGATTATGCTAAAGTAAAGAAAAGTTATTTTAAAATGTTAGAAAAAATAGCTGAAATATATTCAAATGCTATGAATATAATTCATTACATGCATGATAAGTATGCATATGAAGCAGGACAAATGGCTTTGCATGATACTGATGTTCATAGACTTATGGCTTATGGTGTAGCAGGACTTTCAGTAGTAGCTGATAGTTTATCTGCTATTAAATATGCAAAGGTAAAACCAATACGTGATGAAAATGGAATAGCTGTAGATTTTGAAATAGAAGGAGATTTTCCAAAATACGGAAATGATGATGATAGAGTAGATAATATTGCAAAAGAAGTATTGGAAAAAATGTATAAAGAGTTAGCAAGTCATAAAACACATAGAAATGCTGAAGTAACATTATCAGTATTAACAATTACTTCAAATGTTGTTTATGGTTCTAAAACAGGATCAACTCCAGACGGAAGAAAAAAAGGAATTGCTTTTGCGCCAGGTGCTAATCCAATGCATGAAAGAGATAAAAGTGGAGCATTAGCAAGTTTAAATTCTGTTGCAAAGTTAGATTATTGCAATTGCTGTAGAGATGGAATATCTAATACATTTTCAATAGTTCCTTCAGCCTTAGGTACTAGTGAAGAAGAAAGAATTAATAATCTTGTTTCATTGTTAGATGGATATTTTATTCAAAAAGCACATCATTTAAATGTTAATGTATTGAATAGAGAAACATTGATAGATGCAATGGAACATCCAGAAAAATATCCACTTTTAACTATTCGTGTTTCAGGATATGCAGTTCGTTTTAATAGACTTACAAGAAAACAACAAGAAGAAGTTATAGCAAGAACTTTTCACGAGAAAATGTAATATGGTAAAAGGTAGTATAAATTCAATAGAAACTTTTGGTTTAGTTGATGGTCCAGGAATAAGAACAGTCATATTTATGAATGGTTGTAAATTACGTTGCAAATATTGTCATAATCCTGAGATGTGGCAAATGCAGGATAAAAATTATACACCTAGAGAATTAGTTGATAAAATAGTTAGATATAAAAGTTATTATAGTAATAATGGTGGGGTTACTTTTTCTGGTGGTGAACCTTTATTACAACCTGAATTTTTAATCGAAACTATGAAACTTTTAAAAGAAAATAATGTTCATATTGCATTGGATACTGCTGGTGCTGGTGTTGGTCATTATGAAGAAATTTTAAAATATACAGACTTAGTAATATTAGATATTAAACATATTACACAAGATGGTTATCACGAATTAACCGGTTATAATATAGAAGAGTCTGAAAAATTTATTGATGAAGTTAATAAACAAAATAAAAAAGTATGGATACGACAAGTAATTGTTCCTGGCATTATGGATAATATTGATTATTTAGAGGGTTTAAAAAAATATTTGACGAAAATAAAAAATATTGAAAGAATAGATTTTCTTCCATATCATAAATTAGGAGAAGAAAAATATCAAAAATTAAATATAGATTATCCATGTAAAAATATACCAGAGATGAATAAGGAAGAATGTAGAAAACTATATGATGAATTCATTAAAATGAATTAATCTTATAGTTTTTTTCTTTCTATAATATAAGACAAATGTTATAATTGATTTGGTGATATTATGATTTTAGCTAAAAATTGGAAAGATTATGAATTAATTGAAGCATCTGATGGTCAAAAATTAGAACGTTGGAAAGATATATATTTATTGAGACCAGATCCACAGATAATTTGGAATACAGGAGTTAATTTTAAAGAATATAATTGTATAAATTCTTGTTATCATAGAAATAACAAAGGTGGTGGCTATTGGGAAAATTTAAAATCGACACCTTGTAGTTGGCAGGTTAAATATAAAGATTTAATATTTAATATTAAGCAAATGGGGTTTAAACATACAGGGTTATTTCCCGAACAAGCTATAAATTGGGATTTTATGATGAGTAAAATAGAAAGTTCTAATAGAAAAATTAAGGTGTTGAATTTGTTTGCATATACAGGTGGTGCAACCGTTGCTTGTTTAAAGAAAAAAGCTAGTGTAGTTCATGTTGATTCATCACGTGGAATGGTTGATTGGGCCAAGGAAAATGTAAAGTTAAATAATTTGGAAAATGAGAATGTAAGATATATTGTTGATGATGTTGTAAAATTTGTTCAAAGAGAAATAAGAAGAGGACATAAATATGATGCTATTGTAATGGATCCTCCTAGTTATGGTCGAGGTTCAAATAAAGAAGTTTGGGATATCGAAAAAGATTTATTTAATTTAGTTGAAATGTGTACAAATTTGTTGAGTGATAAGCCATTGTTCTTCATAATAAATTCTTATACTACAGGGTTGTCGAAAGAAGTATTTACTAATATTATTAAAATGACAGTGGGATCGAAATATAATGGCAAAATTTATTCTGAAGAAATTGGATTACCTATAAAAAATAAAGATATAGTACTTCCATGTGGAATATGTTCAAGGTTTGAATCATATGAATAGTTTAGAAGTTATTTATGAAGATAATCATATTATTGTAGTTGTTAAACCACCTAATATATTAACTCAGCAAGATAATACTAATGATATTGATATGCTAACTATAGTAAAAAAATATATAAAAGATAAATATAATAAACCAGGAAATGTTTATGTTGGAATGGTTCAAAGATTAGATAGACCGGTGGGGGGACTAATGGTGTTTGCTAAAACTTCTAAAGCAGCGTCAAGAATGTCAGAGATGATAAAGAAGCATCAGTTTACGAAGAAATATTTAGCAATAATAACTGGAAAATTAGAAGTAAAAAGTGGTGAATTAGAAGATTATCTTTTAAAAAAAGAAAATGGTAATACAATTGTGTCAAAAAATGGTAAATATTGTAAACTTAAGTATAAATTATTAGATGAAAAGTTAGAACTAAATTTGTCATTGATAGAGGTAGAACTAATAACTGGGAGACATCATCAAATTAGAGTTCAGTTTGCATCGAGAAATCATGCTTTATATGGTGATCAAAGATATGGTTGTAGTAAAAATAAACAAATCGCTTTATGGGCTTATAAATTGTCAATAATACATCCTGTATTAAAGAAAGAAATGACTTTTGAAAAATATCCTAGCTTAAAAGATTCGGGGTGGGGATATTTTAACGAATATTTTGTAAAATAAATCTTGCATTTATATTTGAATTTTGTTATTATTTTATTAGAATAGATTAGGGAAGAAGGATATATGATGAATATTTTTGAATTATTAAGTTTTGATATTGTTGAGTTTGTTACGTCCATTGAGGGGATTTTAATTATTGTTGGAATTTTATTCTTGATAATTGGAATAGTTTTACTTTGTATGGGAAAAGAAAAGAAGAAAGATGATGCTTCTGCAACTACTGAAACAAATAGTTCAATAGTAAAAGAAGAGAATATAGCAACTGCTCCTATTGTTAATAATACACCAAGTGTTACGCCAGAAATGCCAAAAGTTGAAACCCCAATAGTAAACGAGCCTCAATTAGTTCAAAATGCTCCTAGTATGGTAAATAACGCTGGTGAAGCTAAACCTATAATTGTTCCTTCAACATCAGGTGGTTTACAAGAAGGTGCAACGACTCCTGTGGTTGAGCCAATTAATTTTACAGAAGAAGCAGAAAAACAAGATATCAAAATTGAAACACTTGGAATAGATAATAAAACTGAAGAATTAAGTAATACACCAACTGCTTTGGAAAAAATAAATATTACTGATAGTAATAGTCTAAATAATGAATCTATGGTAAAAGAAGAAACTACTCCAATTACAGTTTATGGTGGTACTAATCCAGAGACAGTAATAAAAAAAGAAATTTTAGAAGAAAAGCCAAGAGAGATATACGGTGGAGCAAATCCATTAGAAAATACTGCACCAATTCCTACTAATACAGTGCGTGAAGCATATTCAGGTGGAATTGCTACTCCTTCAAGTGGAACAACTGTGGAAACTAAAACAGAGCCAGTTATTTCATCAGTAGTTGAGCCTAAAATTGAGCAAACATTAAATGAACCAGTTGATTCTGCAGTTAATTTAAGTACACCAACACCATCAATTTCTCAACCAACAATGCCAACACCAACGCCTTCAATTTCTCAACCAACAATGCCAACACCAACGCCTTCAATTTCTCAACCAACAATGCCAACCCCAACATCATCAGTTTCTCAACCAACAGTTCCAACACCAACGTCTATAGCTTCTCAACCAGCAACATCAACATCTGGACAAGAAAATATAGTTGAAGATAAAAAAGAAGAAATTGAAAAATTAGAATTTTAAATACCATTATTTGGTATTTTTTTTCATAAAAAAAGAATTTTTACATATTATTATTGTAGAAAGGAAGATATATAATAATGGAAACACTTAAAGTATCGAATAAGTCAAATCCGAATTCTGTAGCTGGTGCTTTAGCTAATATATTTAAAGAAAAAAGTAAGGTAGAGATACAATCTATAGGAGCCGGAGCATTGAATCAAGCTATTAAAGCAATAATAATTTGCAGAGGATTTTTAGCTCCTTCTGGTAAAAACATAATTTGTGTTCCTGCTTTTGCTGATATCATGATTGGAGAAGAAGAAAGAACAGCTATAAAATTACTTGTTGAAATAGTGTAAATATAAAACTTGAATAATTATTATTCAAGTTTTATTATGTGTTTATATTATTATAATTGGTTGACATTTTTTTGACAATTATGATATAATACATGCAAAGTTAATGCTTAAGGGGGATATTTATGGCTTTATCAGTAGTTGATTATATAAGAAAAAGAGATGAAAAAAGAGATAAGGATGGAATTGTCATTGAATTTGATGGAAGAAAAATAACTAGAGACGAATATTGGAAATTAGTTGAACATTATAAAAATTACTTTTTGTCACAAGGCTTTTTTTATGGATGTGGTAAACCTGTCACAATATGCAATCGAAATGTTCCAGAATATGAATTTATGTATATGGCTTTATTAGAACTAGGTGCAATTGTTAGTACTGTTAGTTTATCATTTTTTATGAGTGATATAAAAAGACATACTATTGATAAGGGGGCAGATACAATAGTATTAAGTGCTGAATATATTACACCTGAATTAAAAAAAATATTGCAGGATATTAATTCTGGAAAAAATAAAATTAAAAGAATTATTTTTACTTCAGCAGGTGATTTTCGCAGTGAAGAAAATGAACAAAAATACAATAACCAATATGATTTTAAGCAGTTGATAAATTCTTTAGATTTACCAAAAGATATAGAAATAGTTTATCCTGGAGAAATAAAAAGTAAGTATAGTAATAATTTTAGTATAATTAAAAATGATAGTTCGATTAACTTATTAGACCATAATGCAACTTATTCAAATACAGGTGGTACAACTACTGGTATTCCTAAATGTGCAGTACATACTCATAGGGGAATTATTGAACTACTAAAAGCACACGAAAATGATATTTTTCCAGAATTTCCTGTTAAAGAAGGGGATAAATCTTTATTATTAATACCAATTTCACATATTACTAGTCAATTTTATGCATTGTTATTAAGACGTGCTAGTGGAGCTGATATTATTTATAATCCAGGAGCATTTGAACCAGATAAGATTACTAAAGCGTTAGTAGAAGATGAAATAAGTGATGTTATTGCTCCTTTTGGACTTTATGTAGCAGTTGCTCATTCTCCATTAAAGGAAGGTGATTTAAAATATTTGAAGCCTAGTTGTGGTGGTGAGCCAACTCCTTTAGGACCTACTAAAGTAGTAAATGATTTACTTATGAAAGCTGGATCAGAACCAATTGTTATAGGTGGCGGAAGTACTGAATTTGGTTCAGCAATAATGACTACTTATGGAATTATTGGTAGAGAAAATGAAACAGGTGTATTGATTCCTAACGCAGAAGCAAAAATTATTAATCCATTGACAAGAAAAGATGTTCAACCAGGTGAAAGAGGAATTTTATATGCAAAATGTCCTTGGCAAATGAAAGAATATTTAAATGATCAAAAAGCGACTCAATCATTTTATAATTACATTGATGACGAAGGAAATATTTGGGGAACAAATAATGATATTGCAGCTGTAACAGGTGAATATAATGATAAACCAATTTATTCAATTTGTGGTAGGGTAAATGATTTTGTTTTACCAGTGGATGGAACAAAAAGATATACTCCAGGTATTACTTTTTCAGGCAATAAAATAGATCCAGTAGATTTATCAAAAGGAAAATTTTTATTTGATATGCGCGATAAATTATTGAATGTTCCAGGTGTTATTGAGGCAGAAGCTTTATTGATTTCAAATAATAAAGAAGATAAATCTGGAGTACCTGTTGTTAATTTAGTAATAGCTAGAAATTTAAATCCAGTTGATATCATTAAAGAAGTTTATGATTCTTATTCTGAAGAAGATAAATTTGTTCCAGAAGGTCTTATTTTTAGGACAAACTTTGCACGTAGTTTAGCAACTGATAAAAGAGAAACTGTCTCATTGCATGACGAAAGAACAGATTATTATTGCTTAAGCAAAGATGGTGAGATTCTTAAAGTAACGATTCCGGAAAATGGTGATATTATTTATGAACCGGTTACTAACACTGAAGACATTAAGCCATTGAATCCACCAGCACCAAGAAAAATATTAGTTAAATAAATACTAGATTAAGTGATATTTGTATAAATATATCACTTTTTTATTTACTAATTTTTAATTAATTTACACATAATTATTAATTTGTTATAATTATTAATAGGTGATAGTATGATTATTAGTATGACTGCTATTGGTTGCAGCTTTCTTTATACGTTTTTAATATCAGTATTATATTTTTTTAAGAAAAAAGTGAATAATTTTGAAACTAAGATTTATAATCTATTAATAGTTTTAGCAATGATTAATATGATTTTAGAACTTAGTTTATGTACTAATGTGCTTTTAGGTATAGATTCTGAAAATTTTTATAATATGTTATTGAACCGTTTATTTTTAGTAGCTATGTTTAGCTGGATAACGGTATTTTCACTTTATATTTTAAAAATATCTTTTAATCCTAATGATGAAATATCAAAAAAATTTTCTAGAAAAAATAAAGGTATTTTCTTTTATTTATCATTATTATTTTTTATAATAAGTATTTTTTTTCTATTTACTCTAGAATTACATCAATTCAATAATGGTACATATTCTTATTCTTATGGTCAAGCGGCTGATTATTTAATAATTGTTTACGCACTTTATTTTTCTTTTTGGCTTTTTAGTCTTATTTTTAAAACAAGTAAAACTGGTTATAAAAAATATTCTCCTTTATTCTTGTTTGTTATTTTTACCGGTGGTGCTTTAATTATTAGGCAAATTAATCCAGGAATTTTATTGAATTCGTTGCCATTTTCTTTTGCGGTTGCATTAATGTATTTTACAATAGAAAATCCAGATATAAAAATGATTACAGAACTTAATTTAGCAAAAGAACGAGCTGAGAAAGCTAATATGGCGAAAAGTGATTTTTTATCTAGTATGTCACATGAAATAAGGACACCTTTAAATGCAATTGTTGGTCTTTCTTCGGATATATATAATCGAAAAGATGTTTCTAGTGATATAAAAGAAGACTTGAGTGATGTGGTTTCAGCATCAAAAACTTTATTAGAGATTGTTGGAAATATAATGGATATTAATAAAATTGAAAGTGATAAATTAGAAATAATCAATGTAAAATATAATTTTAGTGAAGAAATAACTAGTTTGGCAAAAGTTGTAGGTACTAGAATAGGAAATAAATCAATCAATTATATAATTAATATTTCTAGTGATATTCCATATCAATTAATTGGTGATAAAATTCATGTTAAATCAATTATAAATAACTTATTAACTAATGCAATTAAATATACAGAACAAGGATTTGTTGAATTAGATATTAAATGTATTAACAAAAAGGATATTTGTACTTTGTTTATTATTGTTAAAGATTCAGGATGTGGAATTAAGGCAGAGAATATTTCAAAATTATTTGACAAGTTTGAAAGACTTGATATTGAAAAAAATACTACTGCTGAAGGCACAGGTCTAGGTTTAGCCATAACGAAAAGATTAGTTGAGTTGATGGGTGGAAAAATAAATGTTGAAAGCAATTTTGGTAAAGGATCAATATTTATGGTTACATTGCCACAAAAGATAGATTTGGAATATAAAGAAGAATCTGTTACATATAAACCTTTAGATAAACAGGTTGATTATTCAAAGAAAAAAATCTTAATTGTTGATGATAACAAGTTAAATATTAAAGTAGCTAAAAGAAGCTTAGAAGCTTTAGGAATAGCGACGTTTGATGAATGTTATAATGGAAAAGAATGTTTAGAAAAAATAATTAATGGCAATATTTATAATATTATTTTAATGGATATAATGATGCCTGAAATGGGTGGAGAAGAATGTTTAAAAGAATTAAGAAAAATTGATAATTTTTCAGTTCCGGTAATTGCCCTTACCGCTGATGCTATTAGTGGAGCAGATCAAAAATATAAAGATGAAGGTTTTACCGATTATATATCAAAGCCTTTTACTAAAGAAGAAATTAAAGAAAAGCTTGATTCTATTTTTTATGAATAATTATGTAATTTAATTTGTTTAGTAATTAAACAAAATTTGTTTTTTTGCAATTGAAATGAAGTTTCCTATTTTGCTTTTAAGTGTTTTTGGGATAGTTATTATGTGATTGGCAGTATTTACTGATATTGGTGCTACTCTTATTCTTATTTTAAATACATTGTGTTTTTTTAATAAGTTTGGTTGTAAAAAGAAGCGTAAACAAATGTAAATTAGTTTCTTTTTTTTTACTGTAAAAATATAACATGATATAATAATGTTATTGGTGGAAGTGGATTATGAAGAATATTTATGATTTGACAATTGAAGAACTAGAACAATATTTTATTTCTATTAATGAAAAAAAATTTAAAGCAATTCAACTATATACTTGGTTATATGATAAAAAAATAAAAAAATTTGAAGAGATAACAGATATTAAGAAAAATGTAATTGAAAAATTAAAGGAAGATTTTGTAATAGGAAATCTAAAGAAGATAAAAGTAGAAAGGGATATAGAAGTAAATAAATACCTTTTTAGTTTATATGATAATACATTAGTTGAAAGTGTTTTAATGCGTCATGATTATGGAAATAGTATATGTGTATCTAGTCAAGTTGGATGTAATATGGGCTGTAAATTTTGTGAAAGTGGCAGATTAAAGAAAGTAAGGAATCTATCTTCTGGTGAAATTGTTAATCAGATAATGGAAGTAGAAGAAGATATTAATGAGAAGATTACTCATATAGTTATAATGGGAATAGGTGAACCATTTGATAATTATGAAAACGTAACGAAATTTATTAAAATTATAAATAATCCGAAGGGTTTAAGTATTGGAAGTAGACATATTACTGTTTCAACGGCTGGCATAGTTCCTAAAATACTTGAATTTGCTAAATTCCCTTATCAAATTAATTTGGCTATAAGTTTACATGCTCCAAATAATGAAATAAGAAATAAAATAATGCCAATTAATAAAGTGTATCCAATTGAAATGTTATTGGATGCTTTAAAAATATATTATAATTGTACTAAAAGAAGAATTACTTTTGAATATATAATGCTTGATGAAATAAATGATAGTGTTGAAAATGCTAAGCAATTGGTTAGTTTACTTAAGGGATTGAATTGTTATGTAAATTTAATTCCTTATAATGAAACAAATAATATAGACTATAAGAGAAGTAAAAAAAACAAAATATTAGAATTTTATGATATAATAAAAAAGAATAATATAAATGTTACAATAAGAAGAGAGTTTGGAACAAATATTAGTGCTGCTTGCGGTCAACTTAGAAGCAAGAGGGAGGATATATGAAGACATTTTATTTAACGGATGCTGGAAAAGTTCGTTCCCATAATGAGGATAGTGTTATAATAACTAAAAACCAAAGTGGAGATTATTTGATGGCTGTTGCTGATGGAATGGGCGGACATTCTGCTGGGGAAGTTGCATCTTCAATAACAATTAGTCATATAAGTAAATGCTTTAATGAATCTTTTTGTAATATGGAAAAATCTAAAGCTGTTGAATGGTTACGGGAGATGGCATCAGAAGTAAATGAGTTAATTTTTAGCTATGTTGATGAGCATCCAGAAAGTAAAGGAATGGGAACTACTTTAGTAATTGCTTTAGTTACAAAAGATTATGTACTAATTGGCAATATAGGTGATTCTTCTGGATTTGTAGTTAAAAATGATAAATTACATAAGGTAACTTATGATCATACTTTGGTTAATTTATTACTAAAAGCTGGAGAATTAACAGAAGAAGAAGCAAAAGATCATCCTAAGAAGAATGTTTTAATGAAAGCACTTGGAGCTAATAATCCAATTGATATAGATATTTTTGATTGTGATGTTGATATTTCTTCAATATTATTATGTAGTGATGGATTAACTTCAATGTTAGATGTTGAGCAAATTGAAAAAGTATTATTAAGTGAATTGGAAATAGAAGATAAAGTTATTAAATTAATAAGAAAGAGTAACAACCGAGGTGGAACTGATAACATATCAATAGCATATATGGAATTTGTGGAAAGCGGTGATTAATATTGATAACAAAGGGGCAAAAAATAAATGATCGATACGAAATCATTAAAAGTATTGGCGAGGGTGGAATGGCTAATGTTTATTTAGCTGAAGATATTATTTTAAATAGAAAAGTAGCAATAAAAGTATTACGTGGTGATTTAGCAAATGATGAAAAATTTATAAGAAGATTTCAAAGAGAAGCAATAGCGGCATCTTCTTTGTCTCATCCTAACATTGTTGAGATGTATGACGTTGGTGAAGATAATGGCAATTATTATATAGTAATGGAATATGTTGAAGGCAAAACGTTAAAGCAATTGCTTAAAAAAAGAGGAACACTTACACCGACAGAAGTAATTGACATAATGCTTCAGCTTACAGATGGTATTGCACATGCACACGATAGTTATATAATTCATAGAGATTTAAAACCACAAAATATAATGATAGCAGATAATGGCGCAATAAAAATAACGGATTTTGGTATAGCCATGGCTTTAAATTCTACTCAATTAACTCAGACTAATTCTGTTATGGGATCTGTTCATTATTTACCACCAGAACAAGCTAGTGGTAAAGGTTCAACTACAAAATCTGATATATATTCAATGGGAATACTTTTCTTTGAATTGCTTACTGGAAAACTTCCTTTTAAGGGGGATAATGCTGTTGAGATTGCTTTAAAACATATGAAAGATCCAATACCTAGTGTTAGAAAAATTAATCCAGATTTACCACAAAGTGTCGAAAATATTATTTTAAAAGCAACAGCAAAAAATCCTAAGAATAGGTATAATGATGTAAGAGAAATGTATAATGATTTAAAGACAGCTCTAGATGAAAATAGGACTAATGAACCTAAATATGTATACAAGTATCCAGAACACGATGTTGATGAAAAAGAACCTATTTTGCAAGAAGTAAAGGAAGATGAGGAACCAGTTGCTAAACAAATAACTGATGAAAAAGAAGGAAAATCAAATGCTATTATTTGGATATTGGCAATAGTATTTTTAGTTGGTGTTATTAGTTTAGGAATAATAATATATCCGACTTTTAAAGGTTCTGATAATGTAAAAATACCTGATGTTACAAATCTCAGTGTTGAACAAGCTGAAAAAGCACTTACAAATATTGGCTTTAAAGTATCAAACGATACAATCGAAGAATATAGTGATACTATTTCTGAGGGAAAAGTAATAGGGACAGATCCAGCAATTGGAAGAAGTAGGCCTAAAGGAACAGTTATAACTCTTATTGAGTCTCTTGGGAAAAATGATACTTATGTTATAGAAGATTACACTGGAAAAAATTATATTGAAATTCAAACTACTTTAGAGAAAATTTATAAAATGAATGTAACAATTGAAAAAAAAGATATTGAAATTACAGAAGATATGGATTTGCAGCTTATTATTGATCAAAGTTTAGAACCAGGAACTACTATTACTATATCGGAAGAAGAACCTGCTAAAATAACTCTTTATATTCCAAATGTTTATGATCAATATCCTGATTTTGTAAAAGAAGGATGGACAGTTGGTGAAGTAGAAGAATTTGCTAAAAAATATAATTTAATTTTGGATATTAAATATATTGAATCTACAGAATATGCTGATGGAACCATAATAAATCAATCACGAACTGGAAAGATAGTAGAAGGAGCCTCACTTACTATAACAGTTACTCATGTTAAAGATGAGATTGTTCCAAGTGATGATGAGGAAATTTTAGATGATGATTTAGAAAAAAATGAATAAGGAGTTTTATGAAAGGTCAAATTATAAAAATAATTAGTAATTTATATTTTGTAAATTGCAATAGTGAAATTTACAAATGTCATAGTAGAGGCAATTTTCGAAATAAAAATATTTTGCCTGTAGTTGGAGATTTTTGTATCATAGATAAAGATGATAATTATATTTTAGAAATATTGCCAAGAAAAAATTTTTTAATAAGACCTTTAGTAGCTAATATTGATCAAGGTTTAATTGTAACTAGCCTTAAAACACCAGACTTTTCTGAAAATCTTTTAGATAAGTTATTATTAGTTATGGAAATAAATAAAATAAAACCAATAATTTGCATAACAAAAGAAGATTTAGTTAATGAGAAAGAAAAGAATAAATACAGGAATATTTTAAATTATTATAAAAAAATAGGTTATGATGTTTATTATAATACACAATTAGATAAATTAAAAAGGATATTTAAGAATAAAACCACAGTGTTCACTGGGCAGACCGGTGCTGGAAAATCTAGCCTTTTTAATAAACTTGATAGTAGATTAAATTTGGATGTAGGCGAAGTTTCTATTGCATTAGGTAGAGGTAAACATACTACTAGATGTGTAGAGTTGATTGAAATTTTTGATGGCAAGTTAGTTGATACTCCGGGTTTTTCAAGTATTGATTTATCTATTTTTTTAAATGAACAAATTAGAGATAACTTTATAGAATTTAAAAATTATATTTGTAAATACAGCAATTGTACTCATACTAATGAATCAATAGAAGAATGTAGCATAAAGAAAGCTGTAGAATCTGGAAAAATTTTGAAAAGTAGATATGAAAATTATTTAAAGTTTTTAAATAATGATAAGCATTCTTAAGGAGGATTTATGAAGAAAATATCTGTTTCATTTTTAAGCAGTAATAATAAAGAGAAAGATATATTGAATTTGGATATTAGTAATACTGACTACATTCATGTTGATGTGATGGATGGTAGGTTTGTAAAAAATAAAAATAATCCATTTAAAATATTATCTAAATTATCCACTGTCATGACAAAAAGGCTTGATGTTCATTTGATGGATAAAAATCCTTTGAAAAATATAAATTATTATGCCTCACTTAATACTGAATATATAACAGTACATGCTGAATTAGAAAAAGTTGACAAGTATCTTGATTTGATAAAGGAATATGGAATAAAATGCGGATTAGCAATAAATCCTGAAACAGATATTTCAATATTGTTACCATATTTGTCTAAAATTGATTTAATTTTAATTATGAGTGTTAATCCTGGGATGGGAGGACAAGAATTTATTGATGATAGTATAAAAAAAATATTGAAAATAAAGAAAATTCTTGTTAGCAAAAAATTAAAAACTAAAATAAGCATTGATGGTGGTATAAATGATGAAGTTGCTAAAAGATTAGATTTCGTTGATATAATAGTTAGTGGTAGTTATGTAATAGATAGTGATAATTATGATGAAAGAATAGAAATATTAAGAAAAAATTCTAATAAAAATTAATATTGACCTTTAGGGTCAGTATTTTTTGTAATTGTTTCTTTCTATTTTAGTATAATTTATTAGGAGGAAATATGCGATTATCAGATTTACAAACTAAATATATAGTTAATGTACAAGATGGAAAAAATATAGGTAATATAATAGATGTTAAAATAGATGAAGAAACAGGAAATATTGTTTCTTTAGTTATAGAGCCAAATAAAAATTTTTTTTCTTTTAATAAAGGAAAAGTTGATACTGAAATTAAATGGAAAAATATTGAAAAAATAGGTGAAGATGTTATTTTAGTAAATATTTCTTTATAATAATAAAGTTATTTGATAAAATAATTTTGGTGATAAAATGAAAAAGAAAATCTATTTATTAGCGATTATTGGTATAATTTTAGACCAGACTACAAAATTATTGATAACAAGTTTATTAAAATTAAATGAAGTTGTTAATGTTATAAATGGCTTTTTTTCAATAACTTATGTTAGAAATACTGGTGCAGCATGGGGAATGTTTTCAAATAATACATTATTATTATCTATAATAAGTATTTTATTTTTAATTTTTTTTATAAAATATATTGAAGAATTGTCTAAAGTAAGTTTTTTTTATGAAATAGCATTTGGTTTAATAGTTGGTGGCATTGTAGGTAATCTTATAGATAGATTGTTTAGGGGATATGTTATTGATTTTTTTAGATTTATTATATTAGATTACAATTATCCAATTTTTAATATTGCAGATACATTGATTGTAATAGGAGTTATAATTTTAATAATAAATTTTGTAAGGGATGATTTAATTGAAAAAAGAAAATAAGGAAAGATTGGATTTATATTTAGCTAATTTATTAAATGTTTCTAGAAGTAGAGCACAAAAATTGATAAAAGATGGTTGCGTTTTTGTTAATGGGGTTGTTAAGGAATCTAATTATTTAGTTGATGATAATGATAAAATAGATGTTAATGGTGATTTGAGTTATGAAATTAAAGTTGAACCAGAAAATATACCGTTAGATATTGTTTACGAAGATCAATATTTACTTGTTGTAAATAAAAAAAGTGGTATGGTAGTTCATCCAGCACCAGGGAATTATAATCAAACTTTAGTTAATGCCCTTTTGTATAAATTTAGTTTGAGTAAAGGTGAAAACAAATTTAGACCAGGTATTGTTCATCGAATAGATAAAGATACTTCTGGATTAATGCTTGTCGCAAAAGATGATAAAACTCATGAATTATTAAGTAAAATGATAAAAGAAAAAAAAGTGGAAAGAAAATATTTAGCATTAGTATCTGGGGTTATAAAACATGATACTGGAACAATAGATGCGCCAATTGGAAGAGATATTGTTAATCGTCAAAAAATGTCTGTTACGGATATTAATAGTAAAGAGGCAGTTACGCATTTTAGAGTTTTGAAAAGATATGCTAATAATACATTAATAGAATGCAAATTAGATACAGGAAGGACACATCAAATTAGAGTCCATTTAGCATATATTGGTTATCCAATTGTAAATGATCCACTGTATGGGAAAAATAAAAATACTACTTCTTTTGGACAATTTTTACATTCTAAAAGTATAAAATTTTCTCATCCAATTACTAAAGAAGAGTTATATTTTGAAAGTGATATACCGTATGAATTTAAAGAATATTTGGATAAACTTAGTTAAGAATTGTTTAAAAAGAATATAGAAATAGAAACAAGAGTTAAGTAAAAACACCATAATATATATATGTTTAAAAACTTGGCACTTGTTTTACTTTGTGAAATTATTTCTTCATTTAAATATAAAGAGGAAACAAATTGAAAAATTTTTGTTGAGAAAGATAAGAAGGGGCTTATTAATCTAAAAGTAAAAATGTTATATAAAATATATAAAAAAATATTTATTATGATAATATTTTTTAATCTTCTATTAAATTCTAAAAATGAACCATTAAAATTTTTTGATATAATAAGTATTGGTATAATTGATATTAAATATATAATGATACTACAATATTTGTAAATAGTAGCTGGAAGTGCAAAAAATGGAATTTTAAACAAATAAAAATTTTTAATTATTAAAAGATTAATGAAAAGGATAAATAATGCAAAAATGGGAAAAATTACATATTTCACTTATTTTACACCTCTTTATTAATTTTATGTTATAATGTATAATGTTATTAATTAAAGGAGTGATAAAATTGCAAGAGGCATTAGATAGGAAAAACTTAATAGCAATGAAGCTTCTTCATTATTTTATAACTGAAAAGAATTATAATCCAATAATTCTTCAAGGTGCAGAAGATGAGATATGGCTTGAAAATTTGAATGGTGATTATAAGATTGTAAGAATAGTATCTAATCATATTCATAATGAGGAACAATTGGATTTCGATTTATATAAAACAAGACATGTAGTAAAGAAAATTAAAAAGAAAACATTTTCATTTAAAATGAATGTTTTAAGTATTTTTACTGATCTTGCTGATGATATAGTGTTAGAAAATGTTAAAAATATTGATTGTATTTCATTGTATGATATAAATGATTTAAAAAAGTATAAATTTATATATAGTGCTTTTCCGGATATAAGTAAAAAAATGACATTTTCTGAAGAAGGGTTTCAATTATTTATGAAAATAACTGCCGATATAAATAAAAAGAATAAAGAAGATGCTATAAAAGTAGATGAGGTTTTTAAACAGAAAAAAACATATATTACATATATATTAATTGCAATAAATACAATAATGTTTATATTAATGTTTATGTTTGATAAATATGACTATTTTGTTTATAACTATTCTGTTTATGGTTATGATATTGTTGTTCATCATGAATATTATCGATTGATTACTGGTGCTTTTCTTCATGCTGATATATTTCATTTTTTGTTTAATATGTATGCACTTTATTTAATAGGAACACAAATTGAAAACTTTATGGGAAAAGTTAAATATATAATAATTTATTTTTTTAGTATTTTATCTGCAAGTCTTTTGTCAATAATATTGAATAGATATGCATCAATTGGTGCATCAGGTGCTATATTTGGTTTGTTAGGCTCTCTTTTATATTTTGGATATCATTATAGAGTATATTTGGGTGGAGTGATAAAAAGTCAAATTATTCCAATAATTGTCATTAATCTATTATTTGGATTTTTACCCGGTAGTAATATAGATAATTATGCTCATATTGGTGGACTTATCGGAGGATTATTAATAACTATTGGTGTAGGGGTTAAATACAAAAGCAATAATTTTGAAAAAATAAATGGTTTAATAGTATCTATATTATTTATTATGTTGTTATTGTTCATAGCTTTTAATTATGTTAATTTTAGTTGATTAATTAATAATTAAATGATAGAATTATTCTATAGTGATAGAGGTGGTAATATGGATAATTCTTCTGAAAATAAAGAAATAGAACAGACAACTTTATATTCGATTGATGAATTTGAAAGCTCTTTAGTAGCTACAACTTTAAAAGAAGTTTGTATTGCATTAAAAGAAAAAGGTTATAATGAAATAAATCAATTGGTTGGATATATTATGAGTGGTGATCCTGGATATATATCTTCACATAATGATGCTAGAAATAAAATAACTAGTATTGAAAGAAGTACAATAATTGAAGTTTTACTTAAAAACTATGTAAGTAAATTATGAGGTATTTAGGACTGGATTTAGGAAGTAAAACTTTAGGAATGGCTTTATCTGATCCTAATGGAATAATTGCTTCTAGTTATAAAATAATAAGACATGATGAAGAATATGAAAGATTAGTTGAAGAAGTGAAGAATGTTGTAGAAAAAGAGAAAATAGAAAAAATTGTATTGGGACTACCTAAAAATATGAATAATACAATTGGCTTTAAAGGAGAACTATCTTACAATTTTAAACAATTATTGGAATCAAAAATTGATAGAGAAGTAATATTAGTAGATGAGAGATTAACAACTAAAGAAGCAACTAATTTATTGATAAAGAATGATACATCTAGAAAAAAAAGAAAAAAAGTAATTGATAGTTTAGCTGCAACCATTATATTACAATCATATTTAAATATGATTAGAAAATAAAAAAGGAGATTAGAATATGGAAGATAATGAATTAAAACAAGAAGAGAATACATTTAAAGTTATAAATGATCGTGGTGAAGAAATTATGTGTGATATACTTTTTACTTTTGATTCTGAGGAAACAAAAAAAAGTTATATAGTATATACAGACAACTCAAAAGATGAAAGTGGTAATATTCAAGTTTATGCTTCAATATATGATCCAAATCAAGAAGATCAAAAATTAGAACCAATAACTACTGAACAAGAGTGGAAAGTTATAGAAACTATTTTGAATACATTACAAGAAGAAATTAAAAAGAAAATTGATACTGCTAATAATGAAGAAGGAAATAACGAGCAATAGTTGCTCGTTATATTATAGTTGTGAAAATATTTAGAAATATAGCAGCAATTATATTAGTATTATTAGGGATAACTATATTATCTCTTTGTACAATTTATAATATAAATATTAAAGCAGTAGATAAAAATGATGATAGTAAAATAGAAGTGATAATTCCACAAGGAACTAGTAAAAAAGAAGTAGGTAATATTTTAGAAGAAAATGGTTTAATAAGAAGTAGTAATTTTTTTAGTATTTACATAAAGTTATTTGATACTAAAGATTTTAAGGCATCAACTTATTATTTATCTAAAAATATGGATTTAAAAGAAATAATATCTGTTTTAGAAAATGGTAATTCTTATAATCCAAATCAAATAGCAATTACTTTTAAAGAAGGTATTAATATAAGAAAATTAGCGACACTTATACAAGATAATACTAATAATTCTTATGATGATGTAATTAGTACTTTAAATAATGATAAATATTTGGATGAATTAATAGAAAAATATTGGTTTATAACAGATAATATAAAAAACGATAAGTTATATTATTCTTTAGAAGGTTATTTATTCCCTGATACTTATTATTTTTCAAGTAAAAATGTGACAGTAAAAGAAATACTTGAAAAAATGTTGGATAAAATGGGAAGTGTTTTAGAAGAATATAAAGATAAAATTAAAAATAGTGATTTAAATGTTCATGAGATTTTAACATTAGCTTCAATAATAGAAAAAGAAGGAAAAACTAAAGATTTTGGCAAAATTTCATCTGTTTTTTATAATAGATTAAAATTAAATATGTCTTTAGGTAGTTGCGCCACTGCATATTATGGAATGGGAATGGATTTTGATGAAGTAGGTATTGCTACTAGTGAAATGATGTCTAATGTTAATGATTATAATACTTATATTTTAAAATCTTTACCAATTGGTCCTATTTCTCTTCCTGGGATGAGTGCTATAGTAGCAGCAATAACTCCTGAAGAGTCTGATAATTTATACTTTTTATCTGATAATGAAGGAGTAACATATTTTTTTAAGACTCTACAAGAACAGATTGCAAAGAAAAATGAACTTATTCAATCTGGAAAATGGCAAAGATAATTAAAGGAGAATGAAATGATTGGTAAATTTCATACAATGGTTAAGGAAATTAAGGATTATGCTTTAAAAGAAAATGTTCCAATTATGTTAGATGATGGTATAGAGTTTTTAACAACTTTTATATTAAAGCATCAAATAACTAAGGTTTTAGAGATTGGAACAGCAATAGGTTATTCTTCAATAATAATGGCTTTATCTAGTCCTAATTTAAAAATTGTAACGATTGAACGTGATGAGGCAAGATACTTAGAGGCTCTAAAAAATGTTAAAAAATTTGATTTAGAAAATAGAATAACTTTGATATTTGGGGATGCTTTGAATGTTAATTTAGATGATAAATTTGATTTAATATTTTTAGATGGTGCTAAGGGCAAAAATATTGATTTTTTAGAACATTTTGAAGGTAATTTAGAAAAAGAAGGCTTTTTTATAACAGATAATATTAATTTTCATGGTTATGTTAAGAAAGATGAAAGAGAAATTAAAAGTAGAAATTTAAGAGGTTTAGTAAAAAAAATAAAAAAATATATTGAATATTTAAAAAATTCAAATGTTTATTCAACAAAATTTTATGAAATTGGTGATGGCATAGCTGTAACTAATAAAAAAGAAGTTGGGTGATATCATGAAACTAGTAGTAGTGCCAAATAAAAAAGAAAATATTAAAAAATATAAAAAAATAGGGGCAGATGCCTTTATTTTTGGGTTAAAAGGATTTTCTTCTGGTTATAATCTTACTTTAAATAAAGAAGAAATTAAAGAAATCGTTGATGAAAATAGAGATATAGAAATTTTTATTTCTATTAATAAAAATATTTTTAATGATGAATTAAATCAATTAGAAGAAAACCTTTTATATTTAGATAAATTAAAAATCTCAGGGATTTTATTTTATGATTTAGCAATATTAAATCTTAAATTAAAAAATAGATTATCAGTAGATTTAGTATGGAATCAAACACATATGGTAACAAATTATAAAACATGTAATTATTACTATGAAAAAGGTGTAAAATATGGTGTTGTTTCTACAGAAATAACTTTAGAAGAAATAAATGATATTAAAAAGAATACTAATATGTTATTATTTGCTATGGTTATTGGTTATCCATTAATGTCTTTTTCAAGAAGAAGTCTATTAAGTAATTATTTTTTTGCTAATAAAAAGAAACAGGAATCTTTAATATATCGTCTGACTAATAATAATGAAGACTATTTTATAAAAGAGGAAGATTCTGGTGATGGTATTTATTACGGGAAAATTTTGAATGGAAGTTCTATTTTAAATAATATAACTGTTGATTATGCTATTTTAAATGAATTCGAAATTGAAGGAAATACTTTTGAAAAAATAATTGCTTTGTGTAAAGAAATTATAAATAATAAAAATGTAAAAGCAGTTGATGAAATAAAAAAACTAATTGGAAATTATCAAGGATTCTTTTTTCAAAAAACAATTTATAAGGTGAAGAAAAATGATTAAAAAGGTGGAATTGTTATCACCAGCCGGTGATTTGGAACGCTTAAAAATAGCTTTATTGTATGGTGCCGATGCTGTATATATTGGTGGACAAGAATACAGTTTGAGGGCTAATGCTAATAATTTTAGTTTAGATGAAATAAAACAAGCTACTACTTTTGCTCACAATTTGGGAAAGAAAGTATATTTAACTTTAAATATTGTTTTTCATAACGAAGATTTATATGGTGTATATGACTTTATAAAAAAAGTTGTAGATGCCAAAATTGATGCTTTTATTGTTAGCGATCCTTTTTTAGTAAAATATATAAAAGATAATTTTGATGTTGAAGTTCATTTAAGTACACAAGGTTCGACAACAAATTTAGAAGCAATTAAATTTTGGAAAAAAGAAAAAATTGATAGAGTTGTTTTGGCAAGAGAGGTATCTATTAAAGAGATTAAAGAAATTTTAGATAAAATTGATATTGATTTAGAAGTATTTATTCATGGTGCAATGTGTACTTTCTATAGTGGTCGCTGTTGTTTATCAAATTATTTTACTAATAGAGACTCTAATCGTGGGGGCTGTGCTCAAATATGTCGCTTTGCCTTTGATATAGCTAATTATGAAGAAAAGTTTACTATGGCAACTAAAGATTTAAATATGGCAGAATATTTAGATATGTTAATTGCAAGTGGAGTTAAGTCGTTGAAAATTGAAGGGAGAATGCGTTCACCTTATTATTTGGCTACTGTTATTTCTTCTTATCGAAAACTTATTGATAGCTATTATGATGGGACACTGAATAAAGATATAATAAAGAAGGAAGAAAAAATATTATCGCGTGTTGCTAATCGAGAAACAAGTTCCCATTATTATATGAAAAAAGCAGACTACACTGATCAGTATTATACTGGCAGACAAGAAAATTCTAATCAAGATTATTTAGGCTTAATTTTAGATTATGATAAGAATACTAAAATAGTAACTCTTACCCAAAGAAACTACTTTAAAGAAAATGATGAAGTAGAAATTTTTACTCCTAGTGGTAGCATTTATTCATTTAAAATAGATAAAGTTTATGATGAAAATATGAATTCTATTGAAGTAGCTAGGCACCCAGAACAAATAATTAAGTTAATAGTGGATTTTCCAATTGAAAAAAATTCAATGATGAGGATCAAGGTGAAATAATGGATGTTTTATTATTTGTAAAAGAAAATTTATTAGAAAGAGAGAAGAATTTGTCTATTTATGCGACTAAAAGTAAAGATGCAATAAGAATTGTAGAAAAAAAAGAAGATATTAGACCAGCTTTTTTTCATGATATAGATACAATAATCCATAGTACTTCTTATAGCCGTTATATAGACAAAACACAGGTTTTTTCTTTTAATGATAATGATAATATATCTAAAAGAATGATACATGTACAATTGGTCAGTAAAGTTGCTAGGACTATAGGAAGAGCACTTAATTTGAATGAAGATTTGATTGAAGCGATCGCTTTAGGCCATGATATTGGTCATACACCTTTAGGACATGTTGGAGAAAAAATATTAAATGATATTTCTATTAGGGAAATTAAAACTCCTTTTATGCATAATTTACAAAGTGTTAGAACTTTTGTAACTTTAAAAAATGATAATTTAACTATTCAAGTTTTAGATGGAATAATGTGTCACAATGGAGAGATATTAGATAATATTTATGAGCCTAAAAAGAAAAGTAAAGAAGATTTTTTAAATGATTATGCTTTAGCCTGTGTGAGTTTTGATTATGCAAAGAAATTAAGACCTATGACTTTAGAGGGGTGTGTTGTTAGAATATCAGATATTATTGCATATATTGGTCGCGATATTGAAGATGCAATTAGAATTGGTAAATTGAAAAGAGAAATGATTCCTGAAAATATAAAAAATGTATTAGGTAATAATAATCGTGAAATTATTAACAATATTATATTGGATATAATTGAAAATAGTTATGGAAAAGATAAAATAGTTTTAAGTAAGAGAGTATTTAAGGCTATTAGTGAATTAAAAAGGTTTAATTATAAGGAAATATATGAAAAAGCAAATACTAAAGAACAAATAAAATATTACGAAGATCGAATGAATAAACTATATTATTTTTTATTAGATGATTTAAATAAAAATAAAGATGATAGTATTATATATAAAGTATTCATAAATAATATGCCTTTTGAATATATTAATAAGAACGACAATAAAAGAATAGTGATAGATTTTATAGCAGGTATGACTGATGATTATTTTATTAGTATGTTAAAACTGTTAACTAAAAACGATTGACAGAAAGTGCTATTTATGATATCATTATGCTTAATGAAAAAAGAGGTGATTCGTCGTGAAAGAGAAAAAAACATTGTTGACTGAAGAAGGATTAAATGATTTAAAAAAAGAATTAGATGAATTAATAAATGTTAAAAGACCAGCAAACTTAAAGGCTATTAAAGAAGCTAGAGCTTTGGGTGATTTGTCAGAAAATGCTGATTATGATGCTGCAAAGAACGATCAAGCTGAATTAGAAGGAAGAATAAAAAAGATTGAAAAAATGTTGGAAAATTATGAGATAATTGAAAATAAGTCATCAGATAAAGTTGAGCTTGGTTCTACAGTTGAAATAAAATACGTTGATGATGATGAAACAGATGAGTATAAAATTGTAGGAAGTCAAGAAGCAGATCCATTTATGAGTAAAATATCTAATGAATCTCCAATAGCAAAAGCCCTTTTAAATAGAAAAGTAGGAGATATTGTTGAAGTAGAAAGTCCAAATGGAGTATATAAAATAGAGATTACTGGTATAAAATAAACATTAGATTATCTAATGTTTTTTGTATAATTATTTTTTCTTGTTTTAAATATTCAAATATTATATAATATAATGGAAATGTGGAGGTAAAAATGACAAAAGATAAGAAATTTAAAGAAGTAATAGTAAAAATAGAAGGCGAAGATTGGAATAAAGCTTTAGATAGAGCTTTTTCTGAAAAAGTAAAAAATACAACAGTTGCAGGTTTTAGAAAAGGTAAAGTACCTCGTGATATATATGAGAAAAAGTTTGGAAAAGAAAGTTTGTATTTACCAGCAAGTGATTATGTTGTAGAAAAAGCATATAAAAAAGCTTTAGAAGAATCAAAGTTAGTTCCAGTTGTGCAACCTAAATTAGAAGTAAAGAGTGTTGATGATAGTGGTATTGAATTTGTATTTAAAATAATAACTAAACCTGAAATAAATATTAAGAAATATAAGGGATTAAATATTAAGCCAGAAAAAGCAAATGTTACTAAAGAAGAAATTGAACATGAAATTGGGCATTTGTTAGAAAAATATAGTGAAACTGTATCTAAGGAAAATGGAAAGGTTGAAAAAGGAAACATTGCTGTAATTGATTTTGAAGGATTTAAAGATAAAGTACCATTTGAGGGTGGAAAAGCTGAAAATTATGAATTAGAAATAGGAAGTAATACTTTTATACCTGGATTTGAAGAACAATTAATTGATATGAAATTAAATGAAGAAAAAGAAATAGAAGTAGTTTTTCCAAAAGATTATCCTCATGAAGATTTAAAAGGAAAAAAGGTAACATTTAATGTAAAAGTTAATGAAATTAAAGAGAAAATTCAAAGAGAGTTTGATAAAGAATTGTTTGAAGATTTATCTATTGAAGGTGTAGATTCAAAAGAAAAATTAGAGAAACATATTGAAAATACAATAAGAGAACAAAAAGAAATGGAAAATGAAAATAAATATGTTGATTCTTTATTAGAAGCTGTTGCAAAAAATGTGGAAGTTGATATTCCAGAAGAAATGGTTGAAGAGGAAATAGATAGATTAATTCATCGTTACGAAGAACAATTAAAAATGCAAGGTATAACTTTAGAAATGTATTATCAGTTTACAAAGACTACTGAAAAACAATTGCGAGCTAATATGGAAAAAGAAGCATATAATCATGTATTATATCGATTAATGTTAGAAGAAATAGCAAATATTGAAAAAATTGAAATTTCAGATGATGAAGCTCAAAAAGAAGCAGAAGAACTAGCTAAAAAGTATCAAATGAAGAAAGATGATTTTGTCAAAATGTTTGGTGGAATAGAAATGGTTCAATACGATTTAGAAATTAGAAAAGTAATTGAATTATTAAAAGAATATAATAAGTAAAAAGTTCATTAAAGAACTTTTTTTTTTTTTTTTTTTATGTTATTATATATTTATTAAGATAGAGGTGCTTTTATGGAAGAACAAAAGATAATTGAAGAAGGGTTAAAGAAAAATACAAAGTTAGATATTGTTTGCTATATAGGTATGGCAATACTTTTTATTATGATTTTTATTCCACCTATTTTTAGAGTAGTATTTTATGATGAAGAAAGTAATAAAAATGAAATTGAAGTAGTTTATTTAGAATTATCATGTCGTAAAGCTGTTTATCGTGATGGAAAAAAGGTATCAATGATAATTAATAATTCATACAAGGATAGTATTTTGCAGAAGTCTGTTGCTGAATATACATATGAAAGTAGTGATGGTGAAGGAATTGCAGAGGTTAATCAGTTCTTAGCTATAGATTCAGATAGAATTTTAAGTGAAAAAATAAGTGACGGTTATAAATTTACATTTGATTATACAAATAATTCGGATTTGTTTGATTTAGTTGAACTTTCTGATTATTATAAGCCGGCTCCAGCACAAATGAATTATTATAAAAGTAATGGGTATACTTGTGAAAGTACATCAACTGTTAAAAAAGAGGAAAGGAAGTAATATGAATTTAACTAAAAATATTAATAAATATATATTTAGAGGATATGATATAAGAGGTATTTATCCGGTTGATTTGAATTGTGATGTTGCATACACTATTGGTAAAAGTTTTGGAAGTTATGTTAAAAGATTAGGCAAAAATAAAGCGATAGTAGGTATGGATAATAGATATTCTTCGTTAGAATTAAAAAATGCATTAGTAAGTGGTATATTAGATACAGGAATAGATGTTATTGATTTAGGATTAGTTACTACACCTATGTATTATTATGCTTGCATAAAATTAAATAATCCAACTGGTGTTATGGTAACCGCTAGTCATAATCCTAAAGATGATAATGGTTTTAAATTTGCTTTTGATGAAAGAGGAAATGCTCGTGGGCAAATGATTGAAGAATTTAGAGATTTTACTTTCAATCAAGATTTTGAAAATGGTCAAGGTATTCTTACAACTTATGATGTTCGTGATGAATATATTTCTCTTTTTAAAAAGTCTTTAGAATTTGGTTCAAAAAGAATAAAAGTTGTACTTGATCCTGGTAATGGTACTACTTCGATTATTGCAAAGGATTTATATGAAATGTTTCCGATTGATGTTGATGTAATTTTTGGTGATAGTAATCCAGAATTTCCAAATCACCATCCTGATCCTTGTGTTGAAAGTAACTTGGAATCTTTGAAGAAAAGAGTTTTGGAAACAAATGCCGATTTAGGAATAGGATTTGATGGTGATGGTGATAGATTAGGTATTGTTGATGAACATGGTAATTATATTGCAACTGACAAATATATGATTATTATTATAAGAGATATTTTTGATAAGGTCAGAGAAAAAAAATTTTTATATGATGTAAAATGCTCTAAGGCATTATCTGATGAAATAAAAAAATTAGGGGCAGAAGGAATTTGCTATAGAACTGGTAATTCCTATACTAAAGCAAAAGTTAAGGACGATAATATTCCGTTTGGTGGAGAACTTTCTGGTCATGTTTATTTTAATGATAGATGGCCATGTTTTGATTCTGGCCTTTATGCCGGATTAAGATTAATTGAAATATTATCTAAAACTGATAAAAAGGTTAGTGAACTTTTAAATGGAATAAATCAATATTATTCGACAGCGGAATTAAAATTTAAATCACAGGATGATAAAAAGTTCTTAATAGTTGATAAAATTAGAGAATATGCTGAAAGTAAAGGGTATGATTTATTGACAATTGATGGAGTGCGAGTTAACTTTGACTATGGATGGGCACTTGTACGTGCTAGTAATACAGGGCCTAATATAACAGCAAGATTTGAAGCTAAGACTTTAAATGATTTAGAAAGTTTAAAAAAGGAATTTATTTTATTAATTGAAGATAATTTGTAGAACATACAATAATAAATTTGTATGTTTTTTATTTAGTAGTTTATTTTATACTTCTTTTTGATTATTGCATATCAATAAATATAGCGGTGAATGTTGTATGTTATATAAAAAGAAGAACATATTTATATAGTGTATTTGGAATATCATAATGCTTTTATTATTAAAGAATCATTGAATATTTTGGAATTTTGTAGTTTATTTATTCAATGTATGGTGTGTTTATATCTTAAATTAGCATAGAATATTAAGTAATCTTTTGAATAATTTAATGGATACAGAATATTCAATTAACTTTTTGAATTTTCATTCATTAATAAAAGATTATTTTATTGTCTGTAGTTATTATTTGTTAGATGTAACAACATTTAATTTTATATTGCTATTTTAAGATTATATTTTAGTTTTGATACAATCTTTTTAATCTTTTTTATTGCATTTTTATTATATAAAAGTTATAATAAAAAGCATGACTTTAAGGAGGTGTAACCATAATGAAAAGTAACTTACCTGTACTTTTACTTAAGAATATGGTGTTATTTCCTTATAATGAGATAAGGTTAGAATTTGAGAATGATAATGATAAAAAGCTTCTTTCTTTATCAGAATCTTGTTACGAAAATAGTATTTTAATTGTTAATCCTAATGATAGTTTAGAAACTGATCCTGAGATAGATGAATTACCTAATTATGGAGTTGTGGGTAAAATAAAGATGAAACTCGATATGCCTAATGGAAAAACTCGTATAATTTTGTTGGGCGAAAATCGTGCAAAGATTTATGCTTATTCTAAAGATGATGGAATTTATGAAGCTTTATATAGTAATGCTCCGATTGAAGAAATGAGTGTAAAAGAGGAGATTGCTTATGTACGAGCTTTAAATAAACATATTGATGTTTATGTAAGAGAAGTTCCTTATATGTCTAATACTATTTTATCACAAACTGCTGGTATTAATAGTATTGAAAGATTAACAGATATTGTAGTTCTTTATTTACCAATTAATTTTGAAAGAAAGCAAGAATATTTAAAAGAATTTTCATCAACATCTAGAGTAAAAATGATTTTAGACGATATAAATCGTGATATAGAAATAATTCGTCTGGAACAAAAAATAGAATCCTCTGTTGCGGCAGGACTTGAGCAAACACAAAAGGAATTCGTGTTGCGTGAAAAGATTAAGGCAATAAGAGAAGAATTGGGCGAAGAAGAACAAAATGAAGTAGAAATTTTGAAAGATAAAATTAATAAATTAGAATGTCCAAAAAAAGTAAAGGAGAAGTTGCTAGTAGAACTTAATAAATATTCGATGGCAAACTTTTCTTCTCCTGAGACTGGAATGATTAGGAATTATATAGATTGGCTTATTAATTTACCATGGAATAAATATACTGATGATCGAAAAGATTTAAATAAAGTACGTGAAATATTAGATAGCACTCATTATGGACTTGATAATGTTAAAGATAGGGTAATAGAATATTTAGCTGTTAAACAAAATACTAATAATCTCCGAAGTCCAATAATTTGTTTAGTAGGACCACCAGGTGTTGGGAAAACTACATTTGCAAAAAATATTGCAAAAAGCTTAAATCGAAAGTTTACAAAAATTTCTGTTGGTGGTATCAATGATGAAGCTGAAATTATTGGTCATCGTAGAGCTTATATAGGTGCTGCTCCTGGACTTATAATTCAAGGCATGAGAAAAGCAGGAACAAAAAATCCAGTATTTATAATAGATGAAATTGATAAAATGACTAAAGATATTAAAGGTGATCCAGCATCTAGTCTTCTTGAAGTTTTAGATAAAGAACAAAATAAATATTTTGTTGATCATTATATAGAGGAAGAATTTGATCTTAGTAGTGTAATGTTTATTGCTACTGCAAATTATTTATCTCAAATTCCTGATGAACTTCGTGATAGATTAGAAATAATAGAATTATCTTCTTATACAGAATTTGAAAAATTAGATATTGCAAAAAAGCATTTAATTGTTAATCAATCTAAAGAACATGGATTGAAAAATGGGCAAGTAATATTTGATGATGATTCAATATTAACTCTAATTCGTAATTATACCAAAGAATCTGGCGTAAGAGAATTAGATAGATTGATAGCTACAATAATGAGAAAGATAGTAAAGAAAATTGTAGTTGATAAAAGTAAAGAAAAGTATATAATTACATCTGATAGTCTTGAAGAATACTTGGGCATTAAAAAATATTTATATAATGACAATAATGATAATATGCAAATTGGTATTGTTAATGGATTGGCTTACACTATTTATGGTGGAGATATTTTACCTATTGAAACTACTTTATTTAATGGAAAAGAAGAACTTATTTTGACCGGTTCTTTAGGCGAGGTTATGCAAGAATCTGCTAAAATTGCATTGGATTATATTAAATCTAATGCTGAACAGTTTGATATTGATTTAAATAATTTAGTAGATAAGTCTATTCATATTCATGTTCCAGAAGGTGCAATTCAAAAAGAAGGTCCATCTGCTGGAGTAGCACTAACTACAGCCTTAATTAGTTTGCTTTCTAAAAAACCAATTTCATCTAAAATAAGTATGACTGGTGAAATTACACTAACTGGAAAAGTATTACCTATTGGTGGTCTAAAAGAAAAGGTTATTGGTGCATATAGAGCTAGAATAACAAAGATTTTTATACCTAGAGAAAACGAAAAAGATTTAAAAGAAGTTACTGATGATATTAAAGAAAAAATTGAATTTATATTAGTAGACAATTATAAAGATATTTATAATAATCTTATTTTGCAGCAAAATAATAAAAAAATTCGTAATAAAAAGATATAATTATGGATAAATATACTTGTTTCTTATGCAAGGAATTATTCGTAGTTATATTTTTTTTATTTTAATTTTTTTAAATTTGATGTTATAATTAACATATTATTAATAAAGAGGTGTTTATATTATGATAGCAATTATAATTCTAGGTATAATACAAGGAATTTCTGAGTTTTTACCAATATCTTCATCGGCACATTTAATAATTTTTAGAGATCTTTTTTCTTTGGGGAAAGACGTTATTGATACTGAATTGGCTCTTTCTTTTGATATTGCGTTACATTTTGGAACAGCATTGGCTATATTAATTTTCTTTTTTCGTGATTTTTGGAATATGGTAACTAGAGGAATAACTAAAGGAATGAAAGATAGTGAAGGAAAAATGTTGTGGTATATAATTATTGCGACAATACCAGCTGCTATAGTTGGTGTTTTGTTTGAAGATATTATTGAAGATATTTTACGTACAAAGTATTTTTTAATTGCTTTAGCATTAATTTTTGTTGGTATAATATTATATTTAGTTGATAAAAAAATGCCAAATAATAAAGTAATGAACGATTTAACTATTAAAGAAGCTTTCATAATTGGATGCAGCCAAGTATTTGCACTAATTCCTGGATTTTCAAGAAGTGGTACCACGATTATAGCAGGTAGAATTTTAAAACTAGATAGAGAGAATGCTGCTAAATTTTCTTTTTACTTATCGGCTCCAGTTGTAATTGGAGCAGTTGTTTTGCAACTTTTAAAGTGTGATTTAACAATAATTGTAAATAATGCTGGTATATTTTTTCTTGGAATGCTTATTTCATTTGTAACTGGAATAATATGTATAAAGACTTTATTACAATTTCTAAAACACTATGATTTTAAAATGTTTATGCTATATCGATTAATCTTTGGTATATTTGTTATAATTTATTTATTAGTATAATTTAATAATTGAGTTTTATTGACATAATTTTTTTAATGTATTATATTATACACATAATAGGTTAGGTGGTTTTTATGAACGAAAATTCTATTCAGAATTATACTGAGAATATTGAATACAGTGGCGAAGACTTAATGAATTTAAATTCATTACCTGAAAAGGAAATATTTTTAAATTCTGCTTCTATAACAGATTTATGTTCTAATTGGAAGTCAAGAGTTAATAATCTCAATCTCACTTCAGAACGAATTACCAGTTCAGCTTTAAGATATTTTTCTTCATATGGTATTCTAGAAAATTATTGTGTATCTTTGTCTACAGCTATTAATTCAATAATTTTGACTATTAATAATATTAACGATAGTATTAATAATAGTAAGAATAGTCAGATTATGGTAGATGAGTCATATTCTAATAATAAAGTTATAAATAATGATTATACGACTAATTCAGTTAACAATTCGTATAGAAAAGCCAATACTACAGTTAATAATAATTTTTATAATGCTAGTATAAATTCTAATCAAATGGGCGTTAATGATTTTAATTTGATAGACTATATAGGAATATCGGTTGTCTTATCAAAGTTTCTATCTGCTTCAAATTCAACTTTTTTTGATATAGTTAATGATGATATCAAAATAGAGAATGTAAAAAAAGAATTACTAAATTCTATTAATATAACTGATGAATTGAAAAAAAGTTTACTTAATATGGATATTTCTGCTTTGAAACAAATATTGGTTAAACTATATTCTTCTGGTAATATAAATTTAATAAATTCAGAAAATATAGAGTTTTTGAATTCTTATTTTACAAAAATAGCAAATATTAATAATATTGATTATAATTCTTTGATAAGTAATGCAGAAAATCAACAACTTCTTTATAATAACTTTAATTATTTTAATAATGCTTTAAATTATATAGATTCAATTTCAAGTGATAATGTATTTAGGTTTAGAGAAAAAATATTAAATATATATGAAGGCAAAAATATTTATAATTTGGATTCTAATAGTGTTTCTGCTTTGAAAACTATGATTGATGTAGTAGCAGAAAACAACAATACTAGTTCTGAACAGATACTTAATGGAGATTCAAGAAACTATTTATTACCAATTATAAATTCAAAAGAATTTTTTTATATGTTCTGTAATTTAGATATGGAGAATAATCAAAAAATTTTATCTAATATTTTTTATAGGGAGGAAATAGAATAGTGGCAAATATTTTTAAAATAAATTGTAAAGAATTATACAAAATTGGAGCTTTTTTTAATTTGCAAGGTAATAACTTAAAAAATATTGTTGATAATATGAAAAAAACAAACGAAGATATTAAAGCTTTATGGAATGGAATTGATTCTGAAATGTTTTATGAAAATTACAATGAATTTTTAGTGAGCATAAATGAAGTAGAACTTTTTATGATAGAGAAAGGAGAATTATTAAAAGAAATGGCGATTAAACATGGAAATATTGATAAAGATTTGTCTAGTAATTTAGAATGGAGAAGTAATAATGACAAGTAATATAAAAATAGATTTCAATGGATTAAAGGAGAAAATAGCAGAATTAAAAAAAGAAAATTTAAATATTGCTACATTGTTTGATAATGTTAAGACTAAAGCTAATCAAATACCAAATTTTTGGTTATCTCAAACAAGTGATGTAGTAATTAATGATTTGAAAAATTTGTATAATAAATTTGAAGAAATTATTGCTAGTAATGAGAAATATATATCATATTTAGAAACTGTTTGTAATAATTATATCAATACAGATAAGGACATAGAAACATTGATAAATAGTAATTTGTAAGATTTTATATTATTTTTTAAATAAAGTCTTTTCTTTTTTTTAAAATATGTTATAATTTATTAGTAGCTTATTTTGGGGCGTTAGCTCAGTTGGTAGAGCAACTGACTCTTAATCAGTGGGTCTAGGGTTCGAATCCCTAACGCCCCACCATTTATTGTTATAGAATAATTTTTTGTATTAAATAAAAACTACATTGAAATAAAAGTAAAAGTAGTTTTCTTTTTTTGAAAAGATAATTTAATTATATTTGTGAAAATATTTTATTATAATTTTTTGTAAATATATAATGAATTAAATTGAATTTATATTATTTTTTAATTATAGTTATCTATTTAGTAGTTGAAATGATTTTTTGATTAGTTTATTAATAATATGATTATATCTTTTATTTATTTAAGTTAGTGTTATTTTTATTTTAATATTATTTTGTTATCAAAATAATATTAAAAAAGAATTTAATAGTTGACTATGATTACTAATTTAAGGTATAATTAATTAGTCAGCTGGAGACATACTCAAGAGGCCGAAGAGGCGCCCCTGCTAAGGGTGTAGACTGGGAAACTGGTGCGAGGGTTCAAATCCCTCTGTCTCCGCCATTATTTTGATATTATTTTTAGAAAAATATATTTATTAAATGTATCTTTTTGTACCTGATATTCAAAAAGATACTTTTAAATAATTTTAGTAGAAGATTGTTACTTATAAAATATAAGGTACGATCTTTTATTTTTTTAAAATTAATTATAAATTTTCATGAAAACAAAATCTTTTATTTTATTATTTGTTTTGGATATCAATTTTTTAAATATTTCCGTATTAATTTTTTACGTTTTTCTGTTATCTCTGTATATTTTTTCCTTTGTAGAATAGGAATTTTAATTTTATATTTATTACTAATTATATCAAGTATATCATTTATATCTAATGTAGTTATTATTTGTAATAAATTTTGTAATTCCGGATATTTAACTAATTCGTTGTAATTTGACATGTCAATTCCAAAAATACATGAACTATATTGTGGACTGTCTGTTGTTGATGATGTTATTGTGAGAGATTTTTCATAATCATAAAGTGGCGCTAATATAATACCATTTTTTTCTTTTTCAAAGAGAAAATTGTTTTTTGTTCTATCTTGTTGATTCATATAAATGTCTAATGCAATCATTTTCAATAACTGCAATAATAATTTTTTATACATTTCATTTGATTTACAGTAATGTTTAAGATTTATTAAGTTATTGAGCTGAGTACAATTAGCTTCTAAATATAAATCAGTAGGAACAATATATTTTTTTCTTTTTTGTCTAAAGTTTTCTGATAATAATCCATATTCCATTTCTTTTTCACAATTAAGTGTACATCCAATTTGATAATTTATGGTATTTAATCCTAAAAAGGTTGCTAAAAATTCTCCAATTAGTTCATTTAGGAAATGCTCATCTGAATTTTGGTATTGAAGAAAATTTTTATAATAATACCATTTGTTATTTATATAAAACCAATTGTTCCATGTTTTTACAATTTGATAATTTATATTTAATATTTTTGCTATTTTTTTGGGATTTTGTAAATTTTTTTTGTTAAAATATATAGGAGATGTTTCTGGCAATATTAGATTCTTGATTTTCATAATTTTCCTCCATATGTAAAGTTGGTTAAAGTGAATATAAAATTATTTTAACATTAATTTGTGTTAATTTAAATGATTAAATGGTATTCATTTCTTTCTTGAAATATAGTATATGTTATTATATAATATGAGATATAATAGGAGGTCTTTTACTATGGAAGAAAATACTAAAGGAGTTAATATTGATAAAGAAAAGAAAAAAGCAATAAGAAAAGAAGAAAAAAAAAGAAAAAAAAAGATTAATAAGGCATTTAAAAAATTAACATTAGAAAAAGAAAAAATTATTGAAATCAGAAAGAAAAGATATATATTTGAGGCTGTTACTATTATTATAATTGTAATATTTATGTTAATTTTATTATGTAATAGAACTTTTTTTAGGGAAAATTATAAAACAGATTATATAGATGTAAATATTCCATTATTGAGCTTTTTTATTAAAGATGAGGATAATGAAATAGTGTTAAAGACTTTACGAAAGTCTGAATACTTAAGGGAATATTTTTCTAGTTATTTATCTAGTTTTCCTCGTTATAGTTGCGGTGATTTTGTGTTTTATTATGATAACTCTACTAATACAGCTATATATGATATTTCAATTGAGAAGAATGGGATTATTAAAACAATAAAAATTAATTATATTCATGAAAATGCAAATGTGATATGCGATAATTTGTTATAATTTTTAAAAATAACATTAAAATGTCATATTATGTATTGACAACATTAAGTGATAACTCTAAAATAGAAACAAGATATTTAACTTATCCATTAGACAAAGATTTAAAAAACTAATAAAAGAAAGATGAACTTGTCAATAAAAAGTAGACACAAAAAGTTCTAATTAAACCCTAATTGAGTTCTATACTCGATTGGGGTTTT
>CALVJN010000012.1 GCA_944332205.1 uncultured Bacilli bacterium
TTTGGAACAACCAATACAAGTGATAGTGTAGAAGGAGAATGTACAACACCTAAAGTATCAGGAGAAAGTGGAAACTGTGAAGTAGGAGATTATATGACACATCCAGCTTTCTTAGCCTTTAATACAACAGGGATATGGGTAGGAAAGTTTGAAACAGGATATGATGGTGCGGCAAGTAAAAGTGGAGCTAACAAGAATACAACCGAAGTGAATAAAGTAATAGTAAAACCAAATGTCTACAGTTGGAGAAATATACAAGTAGCAAATGCTTTTACAGTAAGTTATAATTACAAACGAAAATTAGAATCTCATATGATGAAGAATACAGAATGGGGAGCAGTAGCGTATTTATCACATTCTATATACGGAATAAATTATGAAATAAGGAAAAATAATAATTCTAATTATTTAACTGGATATGCAGCAATAACAGAAAATGGAAGTGATAGTACAACAGATGTTGCAATGTGGAATACAACAACTGGATATTTAGCAAGTACAACAGGGAATATAACAGGAATATATGATATGTCAGGAGGAGCTGTTGAATATGTAATGGGAGTAATGAAAGATGCAAATGGTAATTTAATGTCAGGGCAGAGTTCTACTTATAATTCAGGTTTTAATGGGACATTAAGCAGTGGAGGAAGTGTTACTAATGGATTAGATTTTCCAAATAGTAAGTATTATGATGTGTATAATTATAATAAGCTCAGTTATAATTCTTCTAGAAGTAGAAGAATATTAGGAGATGCAACAGGAGAGATGGGACCATTTCAAAGTTTGCAGTCATCATGGTATAATGATACTGCTTCGTTTGTTTACTCTAGCAACCCTTGGTTCGGCCGTGGGGGCAACTATAGCCTCGGTTCTGGAGCTGGTGCGTTCTCTTTCAACTACAGCAACGGGCATGCTAGCAGCAGCGTTTCTTTCCGTTTAGTCTTGGGTATATAGTTTTTCCACTTGTGGAAAAACTTAACTCTGATCTTTGTGGTTTAATAAATAATCGAAGCATATAGATAGACAGATTTAATAGTAAAAGAGTATTTTAATTATGCTGATTGCTCCCTTTTTGGCAATCGGCATTTTTAAAATTTTTTAATTTAAATTAAAAAATTTTAATACGTTAAATTTATTATAATTTGTATAGATTTAGAAATTTACTTTCATTATATACATATGATGTTATGAAAGGAGATTATATGTTCTCAAGGTTTAGTGAAGAAGTAAGAAAGGTTTTACTTGGTGCTAAAAAAGAAATGCAATCTTTAAAACATTCATATGTTGGTACAGAGCATTTAGTTCTTTCTATTTTAAAAAAAAATAATATTATTAGTGATAGATTTAAGAGTTATGGTATAAGTTATGATACTTTTAAAAAAGAAGTTATAAATGTTATGGGTATTGGAAATAAAGAAAATGAATGGTTTATTTATACTCCTTTGTTAAAGAAAGTAATTGAAAATTCTATTATTCTTAGTAAAGAAAAAAATAGTAAGGAAGTTACTTTGGATATTTTGTTTTTATCTCTTATTGAAGAAGGAGAAGGAGTTGCTTATAGATTATTTATTAAATTAGGTGTTGATGTTGATTCTTTTTTTGAAGACTTAAATCAAAATAAGAGATTTAAAAAGCAAAAGAATAAATTAATTATTGATGAATTTGGCATTAATTTAAATAAAAAAGTAATTGATGATGAAATTGATCCTGTAATTGGTCGTGAAGATGAAGTTAATCGTGTTATTGAAATACTTTGTCGTAGAACTAAAAATAATCCATTATTAATTGGTGATGCAGGAGTTGGTAAAACGGCAATTGTCGAAGAATTAGCAAGAAGAATTGTAAATGGTAATGTTCCTATAAAATTACAAAACAAAAGAATTATTTCTGTTTCTATGGCAAGTTTAGTATCTGGTACAAAGTATCGTGGTGAATTTGAAGAGAGAATTATAAAAATGTTAAAAGAAGTAGAAGAAGTTAATGATGTTATTATTTTTATAGATGAGATTCATACTTTAGTTGGTGCTGGTGGTGCAGAAGGTGCTATTGATGCTTCAAATATTTTAAAACCTGCTTTAGCTCGTGGTAAAGTTAATATTATTGGGGCAACGACAACTATGGAATATAAAAAGTTTATTGAAGATGATAAAGCATTATCTCGTAGATTTCAAACTGTTGTTATTAATGAACCAGATGATGAAAAAGTTTATAATATTTTAAAAAAAATAAAGCCTATATATGAAGATTTTCATAATGTAATAATTGAAGATGATATTTTAAGATTAATAATTTCATTATCAAATAAATATTTATATAATCGAAAACAACCAGATAAATCTATTGATATATTAGATGAAGTTTGTTCTAAAGTATCTGTTATTGAAGACAATATTTCAAAGAAAAATAATAGTTTTAAGAATTTATTAAAAAATATTAAAAGTTTAAAAAATGATGCTATTATAAATAGCAACTTTGATCAAGCTTTATCTTTAAGAGAAGAAGAATTAAAATTAGAAAGTAAGATAAATAAATTAGATATTAAAATGATGAAAAATTCTAAAAAAAGAAAAGTTAGTTCTGAAATGGTAGCTGAAGTAATTAAGTCTAAAAGTAATATTCCAGTATATGAATTGCTTCCATCAGATTCAGTAGTTAAAAATTTAAAAAAATTTTTAGAATCTAAGATTATTGGGCAGAATACAGCAATAAATGTTTTATGTAATTATATGAAAAAGGTAATGTTAGGATTTAAATATAATAAAAAACCACTTTCATTTCTTTTCGTTGGTCCTACTGGTGTTGGTAAAACCTTTTTGGTTAAAGAATTTAATAATTTTTTGTTTGGGGAAGATAACCTTATTCGATTAGATATGAGTGAATTTGGTGAAGAACATTCGATTAGTAAAATTATTGGATCTCCTCCTGGTTATGTTGGTTATCAAGATAAATCTAGTGTTTTAGAAGATATTAAAGATAAACCTCATTCTGTTTTACTTCTTGATGAAATAGAAAAAGCTCATCCAAAAGTTTTAAATTTATTTTTACAAATATTAGATGAGGGAAAGATAAAGGATTCATCTGGTAATATATTTAGATTTGATAATAATATTATTATTATGACTTCTAATGCTGGGTGCAATATTAGTAATATTGGTTTTGATAATAATAATTTTTTAGGTAAAGATAAAAATATTCAAAAAAATTTTTCTTTAGAGTTTATTAATAGAATTGAAAAGATAATTTATTTTAATAAATTGGGTTATGACGATATTAAAAAAATAGTAATTAATGTTTTTGATAATGTTAATAAGAAAGTAAATATTAATTATAAATATAATGATGATATTATTGAAAATATTATAAAAGATTCAGAATACAATATTTATGGTGCTAGAAAAATTGAAAAAATAATTTTTGATAGAATAGATTCTTATATTGTTGATAAATTTGATAGTAAAGTAGGTATAAAATAATAAAGACTTTATATTAAGACTTTAATTAAAGTCTTTTTTTGTGATATAATTTTTATATGATGGAGGTTTATATGGAACTTTATGAATTAAGAAAAAATGTTGATGATAGTTATATGCGTTTAAAAGATTTGTGGAGGTTACTTTGATGTAGACAATAAGAAATCTATTATTAAAGATTTAGAGTTAGAAATGTCATTACCTAATTTTTGGGATGATTCTAAAAAAAGTTCTGAAGTTATTGAAAAATTAAATTCTTTGAAATCTGTTGTTAATAATATTGAAGATTTGTTGTTTAAAGTTAGTGATATTAAAGATAATCTTAATTCTCTAGATGATTATGATAATGATTTTTTTAAATTATTAGAGGATGAATATTTAGAAGTATCTTTATCTTTGGAAAAGTTAGAGCTTTTACTTCTTTTAGATGGAGAGTTTGATAAAAATAGTTGTATTTTAGAAGTTCATTCTGGGGCAGGTGGTACTGAAGCATGTGATTGGGCTATGATGCTTTATAGAATGTATACTAGATGGTGTGATAAAAATGGTTATAAGTATACAGTTTTAGATTATCAAGAAGGTGAAGAAGTAGGAATTAAAAGTGTGTCTATTTTAGTTAAAGGATTATATGCGTATGGTTATTTAAAATGTGAAAAAGGTATTCACAGGTTAGTTAGACTTTCACCTTTTGATGCTAATAATAAACGTCATACTTCGTTTGCATCTGTTCTTGTTACACCTGAGTTTAATGATGATGTTACCGTCGAAATTAATGATAAAGATTTAAAGATCGATGTTTATAGATCTAGTGGTTGTGGTGGACAAGGAGTAAATACAACAGATTCTGCTGTTAGAATAACACATTTGCCTACTAAAATAGTTGTTACTTGTCAAAATGAACGTAGCCAAATTCAAAATAAAGAGCAAGCTTTAAAAATGTTAAGAAATAAACTTAAGTTATTAGAAATAGAAAGAAAAAATAATGAATTGAAAGAAATAAAAGGTGAACAAAAGAATATTGAATTTGGATCACAAATAAGAAGTTATGTTATGCATCCGTATTCAATGGTTAAAGATCATAGAACTTTATATGAAACAAGCAATGTTTTAAAAGTATTAGATGGAGATATTAATGAATTTATTGAGTGTAAGCTTAAGGAGGATAAAAATGAAAAAAAAGAGTAGCAATAAAAAAAATATAGGTATATTAAAAAAGTACAAGATTATTAATATTTTAGAATTATTGTTAGGACTTACTTTGTTTTCAGTTTCTTTTAATTTCTTTTTACTTCCTAATGATTTAGTTTTTGGTGGAGTAAGTGGTTTATCAATTATTTTTAATCATTTATTTAATATTGATCCTTCGATATTTGTACTTATTGTTTCAATTGGTCTTTTGTTTGTTAGCTTAATATTTTTAGGAAAAGAAAAAACAGCAGGTTCTGTGTTAGGTTCTTTACTTCTTCCATTATTTTTAAAAATTACAGAGTTGTTTACTGTTTATTTTTCGTTTGAGACAACCGATATATTTTTAGCAGCTATTTTTGGTGGAGTATTGTCTGGTGTAGGTATTGGTCTTGTTTATAAAGCTGGTTTTACTACTGGTGGAACAGACATTATTAATCAAATTTTGAACAAGTATATGAAAATAAGTTTAGGAAAATGTATGTTGTTTTCTGATGGTTTTATTGTAGGGTGTAGTATTTTTGTTTTTGGTATTGTCAAGTTTATGTATGCAGTTGTTGTTCTTTATATTATGAGTGTTCTTACAGATAGAGTTTTATTAGGTATTAGTAAATCAAAAGCTTTTTATATTGTTACAGATAAGGTTAGCGAAGTAAAAAAGTTTGTTTTACTTACAATGGGGCATGGTGTTACTGTTTTTGATGCTATAGGAGGTTTTTCAAAGGAAGATCAGAAGGTTTTGTTTTGTGTCGTTCCAACTCGTGAGTATTTTAGATTAAAAGAAGGTATTCATGAAATAGATAATGATGCTTTCTTTGTAGTAACAGACGCTTATGAGGTGTTTGGCGGTGAATAGAAATAATATTAAGAAAATATTTAAAGAGTTGAAAAAAGAAAGATTTTTTTATAATTATTCTGTTCTTATTGTTACTTTATTTGTGGCTGCTATTAATTATAATTTATTTTTAAGACCTTTAAAGATAGTAGCTGGTGGTACTAATGGATTGTCAATTATTTTTGAGAAAATTTTTTCTATTGAACCATCAATATTTATTTTTATTTTTTCTTTTGTTGTTTTAGTTGTTGGTTTTTTTACTTTAGGTATTAAAGCAACTTCTAGCGCTTTAGCAGCTGCATTTATATATCCATTATTTGTTAATGTTACTGAAAATTTAGATTATTTTGTTAGTATTGGTAGAGAACATATTATAATTTCGGCAATTTTTTCGGGAATTATAACAGGGTGGGTATCAGGATTAATTTGTAAAGTTAATTTAAGTCAAGGAGGAATAATTTTAATTGATCAAATTTTATATGAAAAGTTTAGAATTTCAATTAGTAAGTCAAATTTTATAATCAATTTTATTATTGTGATTGCTGGTGGGTATTATTTTGGTATTACTAATCTTCTTTGTGCTGTGATTTTGTTATTTATAAATAGTCTTGTTATAGATAAGGTTATGTTAGGTGTCTCTGATAATAAGTTTTTTTATATTATGACTAGTAAAGAAGAAGAAGTTAAAAATTTTATTTTAAATGATTTGAAAAATGGTGTTACAATTTTTAATGTTAAGAGTGGTCGTGATGATGATGAAAAGTCAATTTTTATGGTAAGTGTTGCCAATGAGTTGTATTACAAAGTTACTAAAAAGATTAAAACAATTGATAATAAAGCCTTTTTTATTGTTACTGATTCTTATGAAGTAATTGGTGGTCACAATAATTAGGTTTTTTTGTCGAAATATGTTATAATGTATTTTATAAAGTAGAGGTGATATGTTAGTGGAATTAATTTCATTAAAAGGAGTTAGCAAAAAATATAAAAATGGCGTTAATGCTATTTATGATTTAGATTTAAAAATTAAGAAGGGCGAGTTTGTTTTTATTATTGGTGGTTCTGGTAGTGGAAAATCTACTCTTATAAAGATGCTTTATAGAGAAGAAAAACCTACTAAAGGTGAACTTATTATAGGTGGAAAAAATGTTGCTAAATTAAGAAATAGTAAGGTTTATAAATTAAGAAGAAAACTTGGTATTGTCTTTCAAGATTATAGATTGTTACCAAAGCTTACTGTTTATGAAAATGTTGCATTTGCTTTGGAAGTAATTGGTGAAAAGACTAGTGATATTAGGATTAAAACATTAAAAGCTTTAGAATTGGTTGGGCTTAAAGGAAAGACTAGAAATTATCCAGATGAACTTTCTGGTGGAGAACAACAGCGTGTGGCAATAGCAAGGGCAATTGTTAATAATCCTAAATTATTAATTTGTGATGAGCCAACTGGTAATTTGGATCCACTTATGAGTGAAGAAATTGTCAATGTTTTGGATGACATTAATAAGAGTATGGGTACAACAGTTATAATGGCTACTCATGATCGTGATATTGTTAATAAATTTAAAAAAAGAGTTATTGCTATTAAGGATGGAAGAATTGTAAAAGACTATGCAGAAGGGAAGTACGATAATGAAGCTATTTAGAATGTTTAAATGTGGTGTGCGAGATGCTTTTAAAAGTGTGTATCGAAATTTTTCGTTATCTATTGCTTCTATTTCGTGTATTAGTATTACACTTTTAGTTGTTGCAGTTGCTTTAGTTTTATCCTTTAATGTAAAGAATTTTTCTAAAGAAATTGAAAGTGATGTAACTATGGTTGTATTTCTTAATTTAGGAGTTACTAATGAAGAAATAACCGAATTTGAATCCACAATATCAAATATGGAAAACATTTTGCCAAACTGGGAAGCACAAAGTCCAAGTGAGAGGAAAGAAATGCTACTAGCCGAAGATGATTTTTGGAATTCAGTTGGGTCTTTAATAGATAATGAAGAAGAAATTTTCCATTATAGTTATAAGATAAAAGTTAAAGATATTAATTTAATTAATGAAACAGCAAAAGAACTTGAAAATCTTCCTGTTGTTCAAGTTGTTAATTATGGAGAAGGTATAGTTGAACAGATGGTTACTGTTTTTGATTTAGTTGAGAAAATAGCATTTTTAATCGTTATAATTTTGGTTATTGTAACGGTATTCTTGATTGTTAATACAATAAAGTTAACTATTTTTTCACGAAGAAGAGAAATTTCTATTATGCGTGTTGTTGGTGCTAGTAACTGGACTATAAAGACTCCATTTATTATTGAAGGTTTTGTAATTGGACTTTTAGGATCTATTGTACCAATAATTTTAACTGTTTATGGTTATACAAGTTTTTATAATAGTTTGGATGATGGTCATTTATTTTCTTCATTGATTGAGCTTTTACCACCACAACCTTTTGTATTCTTTGTTTCACTTGCAATTGTTGTAATAGGAGTAGTTGTTGGTATGTTTGGTAGTGGTCGTGCAGTAAGGAAGTATTTAAAAGTATGAAGAAGAAAGTATTTGGTTTAACATTAATTTTTGCTATTATTTCATCATGGTTTGCACCATTGCAAGGACATGCAATTACTTTAGGAGAGTATGAACAAAAATTAGCTGAGTATAAAAAAGAAGCTCAAGAAAATAAAGATTCATTAAATTTGACCCAACAGCAAATTAATTCTGCTAATAATCAAATTAAACAACTAGAAGCTGAAAGAAGTCAATTAATTGAAGAAGTAAAAAAATTAAATGCTGAGATAGAAGATTATAATAATAAAATAAAAGATAAGTTAGAGGAATCAAAGCAAATTATTGAGTATTTACAATTGTCTAGTGGCGAAAATGTTTATTTAGAATATGTTTTTAAAGCTGAATCTACTTCAGATTTAATTTATAGATCTGCAGTTGTTAAAGAACTTGTAGACTATAATAATAGAGCAATTGATGAGATGAAACAGATTATTGAAGATAATAAAGATAGGCAAGTAGAAATAGAAAAGAGAAAAGTTGCTATTTCTAACAATGAGGAATTACTTACTGATAAATTAGTAAGTTTAGGTGAAGAAAAAAATGTTCTTGATTTAGCTGGAATAAAAGTTGAAGAGCAAATAAAAACTTATGAAGACATGGTTGCTCAATATAAAAAGTTAGGTTGTAAAAGTAGTGATGTTATTGGAGTTGATTGTGCAGTTAATGGCGATGCAGGAATATTTAGAAGGCCTACTAAGACTGGTTATATAACTCAAGAAGCTTATGTAAGTTATGATTGGAAAGGAAATGTTTCTTATATTCATAGAGCAGTAGATATTGGTAGTAGAAATAGTAGTAGTGAAAAAATATATCCTGTTGCTAATGGTAGAATAGTGTTTAAAGGCTATGATAGTAATGGTGCTTTAATTGTCGCAATAGAGCATTATGTTGCATCGCAAAATACTTGGTATACTTCTATGTATGCACATTTGAGCTCTTTTGCTCCTAACATTAGTTTAGGTGATTATGTTACAAGTGATCAATATATTGGTTATATGGGTGATAGTGGATATTCGTTTGGAGTTCATCTTCATTTAGAAATTTTTCCGTGTAGAATGATTTTAGGTGATCCTAATTGTTCTAGTCTTGGTAATTTTATTGAATATGGTAAGAAATTAATGCGAAATGGTTATGAAGGGCCTAGAAAATTAATTTATTTTCCAAATGGCTTATATAATTCTTGGAATTCTCGTTAAGAATATGTTGTAAATATTTATTAATATTTTGTAAATAGAGAGTATGTTTTATTGACTCTCTTTTTATTTTGTTTTATATTTAAAATAAGGAGGAGTAGTTTACTATATATAATAGTAAAATGAAGTTTAAATTTTTTATGGTAAAGACAAAAGTTGGTTATAGTGAAAATGCTAGTTCTTTTAGTTCTGGTGTTGAAACTGCTACAATGGCAAATGGCAAGGATGCAAAAGTCGGTTTGCTATTTACATCTGTTGTTCTTGATCAAAATGAGCTTTTAAAAGGTGTTAGTAGTGTAATGAGCGCACCTGTTATTGGGTGTACATCTAGTGCTGCAATTTGTACGCATGATGGTTATTTGAACAAAGAAACAGGATATTCTGGTATGATGAGTTTTTCTGGTGATTTGGAAGTTGTTGTTGCTGGAAGTGAAAAAACTTCAAATGAGACAGCAAGAGAAATAGGTAGAAGAATTGCTAAGGAAGCAATGTCACAGGTAAAAGGAAAAGATGTAGAACCAGATTATTTCTTTATGACAGCAAGTCCTGCTGAAGAAGAAGAATATATGAAAGGTATTCAAGATGTTATTGGAGAAGTTCCAGTTTTTGGTGGAAGTGCTGCTGATAATACTGTAGAAGGTAAATGGAGTATTATTTGCAAGGATAAAGTCTTCTCTGATGGATGTGCAATTGCAATATTTTTTGCTGATAATGAAATGAAAAATATTTATACTGGAGGATATAAAGAGACTAATAATGTTGGTATTATTACAAAGCTTTCTTCTATTAGAACTTTAGCAGAAATAGATGGCGTGCCTGCTGTTAAGAAATATGCAGAATGGACTGGAAAAAGTATTGATTCTCTTATGGGATCTAATTTGTTAGCAGAAACAATTTTTGCTCCATTAGGTGTTAAAGATCCAATTGGTAATGTTATTGCAGTAAGACATCCTATGTTTGCTAATCCAGATTTATCAATGAATATTGGAGCTAATTTAGCAGTAAATACTGCTGTAATTCAATTAGAAGGAAGTCCTGAGTCAGTTATTGAAGCAAATCCAGAGACGATTCGTTTACTTAATAAGAAAATGAATGGTGAAATACAATCTTATTTCTTAGTTCATTGTGGAGGAAGAAGATTGGGATTGCAATTAACTAATTCAGAATCTAAAATTTATCCAGAGATTATTAAAGCTACAGGTGGAAAAGAATTTTTAATGGTATTTACTTTTGGTGAATATGGTTCAAATGAGCATAGTGCTAATACAGTTGGCGGATTATCTTTATCATTTACAGGATTTGGTGAGTAATTATGGCAAAAAATTTAATTGGTAATCAATGGTTGGATGCTTCTGATGGTAATGTTATTAAAATAATTAATCCTGCTACTGCTGAATTAATTGATACTGTTCCAGAAAGTACAAAAGAAGATTGTGATAAAGCAGTTATTGAAGCTTATAAGGCTCAAAAATTATGGGCTCAAAAACCTCTTCACGAACGTGCTTCTATACTTATGAAGTTTGTTAGTTTAGTTGAAAAGAATAAAGATGAGTTAGCTAGTTTATTATCACGTGAAACAGGTAAACCTATTAAAGAGGCATATGGTGAAATTGCTAATGTTAGTATTGGTGTTCCTGCATTTTGTGAAATGGCTAAACATGAATATGGTAATTTGATTCCTAATGGACAAGAAAAGGGAAATGAGTATACACTTCAATATACTATTCAACAACCTTTAGGAGTAGTTGTTGCAGTTATTCCATTTAACTTTCCTAGCGATTTGTTTTGTCAAAAAGTTCCTAGTGCATTGTTAATGGGAAATTCTGTAATTTTAAAACCATCTCCTCATAATCCTTTAACTTTAATTCGTTATGTAGAATTATTATTAGAAGCAGGGGTTATTCCAGGTGCTATAAATGTTATAAATGGTACTGGAGGACTAGCAGCACAAGCTTTAGCAGCTAATCCAAAAGTTAGTTTAGTTAGTCTTACTGGTGCAACCTCATCAGGTAAAGAAACTATGAAAACTTGTAGTGATAATTTAACGCATGTTATGTTAGAGCTTGGTGGTAATGATGCATTTATATTAGATAAAGATGGTGATGTTGATTTAGCTGTTGAAGAAACAATTTGGGGTAGATTTTATAATACGGGACAAGTTTGTTGTGCTAGCAAAAGGTTTTTAATTCATAAAGATGTATTAAATGAATATATTGAAAAATTAAAAATTAGAATTTCTAAAATTAAGTTAGGTATGCCTAGTGATCCAACAGTAGAACTTGGTTGCTTAGTAAGTGAGGCTGCTGCTATAAATGTTGAAAAACAAGTTAATGATATGGTTATGCTTGGTGCTAAAATTGAGTTGGGTGGAAAACGTAATGGAGCTTTTTATAGCCCAACAATATTGACTAATGTTACACGTGATATGCCTGTTGCAAAAGATATGGAAATTTTTGGACCAGTTGTTTCAATTATTAGTTTTGATGATATTAATGAAGCAATCGATATAGCAAATCAATCATCATTTGGATTATGTGGTTGTATAATTTCTCGTGATATGAATAACGCAATGAAAATAGCTTCAAAATTAGAATGTGGTGGAGTTATTATTAACGGTGCATCATTCTTTAGATCGTTTGAAATGCCTTTTGGTGGATGGAAATATAGTGGAATTGGTAACGAAGGAGTTATGTCCACATTAAAAGAAATGTCACATACTAAGACAGTAATTTTAAAGAATATTTTAAGATAAGTTATAATAAAGAATGATATTTGAAGAATGGTATTTTGTATCATTCTTTTTTTATGATAAAATTATATTGGAGGTAGTTATGATTTTTATACCCAAAATATGTGGAACTTGTGCTGGTGCTACTAGAGCACTTAATCTTGTTTATTCTTTGAAAGATAATAAAAAGAATATTGTTGTTTATAAACAAATTTTGCATAATGAAGAAGTTATTGCTGATTTAGAAAGAAATAATATTAAATGTGTTGATTCACTGGAACATTTAAATAAAAAAAATCTTGTTGTTATTCGTGCTCATGGAGAGACTAAAAGTACATATGATTATTTGAAGTCAAAAAATATAGAATATTGTGATGCAACTTGTCCTAATGTAACAAGAATACATAAAATTATTAATGAAAAATATAATAATGGTTATGTAATTGTAATTATTGGTAAAAAAAATCATCCTGAAGTTATTGGTAGTAATGGTTGGTGTGAAAATAAAGCTTTTATTATTGAAAATGATGAAGATGTTAAAAAGTTAATAATAGAAAATGATAAAATATTAATAATTGCTCAAACTACAATAAGTGAAAAATTATTTAATACATTATCTAAAAAGATAAAAAAGAAGTTTTCAAAATGTGAAGTTGAATGTTTAAACACTGTTTGCTTAGCTCAAAAAAATATTCAGAAAAGTAGTGTTAAAATGGCAAAAAAAGCAAAATATACATTTGTTGTTGGTGGAGTAAATAGTTCAAATACTAAAGAATTATTTAATTTATGCAAAGAGGTATCTAATTCTTATCTTTTTTCTAATATTAATGAGTTTATTTCTTTTATTAAAAAGTTACCTTGTAATTTAAATGATAGTTTTTGTATAACAGGAGGGGCTTCTACTCCGTTAAGTGAAATAGAAAAATATAAAGATTTTTTATTTTTTTATTTAAATTATTCTAGCTTTATAGAAACATTTGATAAGAAACTTTTAGATATTAATTTATCTTTTTCTAATATAAATGATAATAAAATAGTAATTGATGCTGTGGAGAAATTTCAGAATATTAATTGCGGTGGTAAATATTTAAGAGGGTATCTTATTGATTTAGGATATACGAGTTTTGGTAATAAAAAATGTTATTCCAATTCACTTTCTTTGGCTTATGAGACTTTTCAGACGGCAATTTTAGTCCATGATGATATTATTGACAAATCATTTACAAGACGTGGTAAAAGTACTATACAGGAAGTTTATAAAAAAGATTTTTCATTATTAAATAATAAAGCTTGTGATACTGCTAATTCACTTGCATTATGTATTGGTGATTTAGGTTTTTATTTAGCTAATCAAATTATTGTTAAATCATATAGTAATGATAAGAATTTAGCAAATGTTTTAGAGTATTTTAATGATATTGTTATAAATACTATTAAGGGAGAAATTATTGATGTTTATTTACCTTTTAAAGAACAATTTTTAGATATTAAGGGTGTTAAATTAGAGGATATTTTAGAGATATTTAAATTAAAAACATCATGGTATACAATAGTTGGACCTTTTTGTTTAGGATTGACTTTAGCTGGCGTAAAAAAAGACGATATATCTAAATATGAAAAGATGTTATTGCCTTTGGGAATAGCTTTTCAAATTAAAGATGATTTATTAGGAATCTTCTCTGATACTTCTAGTATTGGTAAAGATTGTTCAGATATTTCAGAATATAAACAAACTTTATTATATTATTATGCAATTAATAATAGTAAGTATGGTGATGAGTTACTTAAGTATTATGGAAAAAAACATTTGAATAGTGATGATATTTCTAAAGTTAGATATATTTTTGAAAAATCAGGTGCAAAAAAATATGCAATAAATATGATGCATGAATATTTTGTTAAAAGTAAAAGTGAATTAAATAAACTTGAGTTATCTAAAAATTTGAAAAGTATTATTTTGGGATTTATTACTTATTTAGAATATCGAGATAAGTAAAGTAAAATAAGTTTTATTACTAATTGGCAAACGTTTGTATGAGTGATATATTTTTCATGTTATTTTACGTCTGGTGGTGTTTTAATGGAAAGAAAAGGGTTGTTTCAAAAAATTTATTTGATGTTAACAAAAAGACAAAAGTTTAATTTTATTATAATTATTTTTATTATGATTATATGTGCATTACTTAGCCAGTTGTTACCTTTGACAATAGGGACTTTAACAGATGATATTTTAGGGCAAGAATCATTATCTTTTATTTCTATTTTACCTTTTTAGGTTTTATTTTAGTGATTACTATTATTAATGAAATACTTAAAGTATTAAGAAGAATTATTGTAGAAGATACTTGTACTCGTTGTGAGAAGACAGCAAGAACTAGGGCTTTAAATTCTTTACTTCATGCACCACTTTTGTATTTTAAGAGGAATATGATTGGTAATATTCATGGCAGATTGAATAGAAGTTTAGATGGTACTGTAAGACTTTTAAAGTTAATTTTTATGGATTTTGCTCCAGCGATATTTAATGGAATAGCAGCAATTATTGTTATTTTTTCTAAATTACCTTTATTTTTATCGTTTGCTATGTTGTTAGTTATTCCTATTGGGGTTTTAATTGTGTTTAGGCAAATTTCAACACAAAAATTTATTAGACTTGAACTTTTAGAAGAAAAAAATAATATGGATGGAACAGCGGTTGAACTTATGAATGGAATTGAAGTTATTAGAGTTTTAGATAATGCTGAATTTGAAGTTAATAGGTTTGATATAAAATCTGAAGATTTGCGTGTTAAAGAAATGAAACATCATAAAGCAATGGCTTTTTACGATTGTTTGAAGTTTATAAATGAAGCGGTGTTTACAGTTTTAATAATTGGAATTTCTGCTTATTTAGCTGCTGAAGGTGTTATTAGTGTAGGAACTGTTTTAACTTCTTATTTATGTTTTGTGCAACTTACTACCCCGCTACGTGAATTGCACCGAATTTTTGATGAATTGTCTGAATCGACTATTCTTGCTAAAGAATATTTTAAAATTATTGAGTTGCCTAAAGATTTTTCTTATTTGAATAGTAAGAAAAAGTCTGCTAATTCTAATGTGAATATTATTGAGATAAATAATTTGAATTTTAAATATCCTGATAATAATAAATTAGTTTTAAGTAATTTAAATCTTTCTATTTCTAGTGGTAGTTTTATTGGAATAGCAAGACCTTCTGGTTGTGGAAAAACTTCTTTAATTAAAATAATTTCAAAGCTAGAACAAGCTTCAGGAGATGTTTATATTAATGGAAAAAATATTTTTTCTTTAACTAGAAAAGAAGTAGCAACGTTAATGTCTCTTGTTCCCCAAAATCTTTTTTTAATAGCAGGTACTATTAGAGATAATATTTGTTATGGATTAAAAAGAACTGTTAGCGATGACGAAGTGAAAGAAGCATCTCATAGAGCATTTCTTGATAATTACATTGATAGTTTACCTAATAAATATGATACTTTAGTTGCGGAAAGTGGAACAAATTTATCTGGTGGGCAGAGACAACGAATTGCAATTGCCAGAGTTTTTTTAAATCAACCAAAAATTTTAATTTTAGATGAAGCTACTAGTGCATTGGATAATACTTCTGAAAAATTTATTCAAAATGAAATAGAAAAGTTACAAAAAGAAAACAATATGACAATTATTTCTATTGCGCATAGATTAAGTACTCTAAAGAATTGTGATGAGATTTTAGTTCTCGATAAAGGAGAAATTGTTGAGTGCGGTAATTATAATGATTTAATTGAAAAAGAAGGAATTTTTAAAGATATGTACCAAGGTAAGTTAAAATGATCAATAGATGTTAGACTTGTTCCTAAAGGGTGTAGAAGGTCTAGTTTGAAAGATTATTTACTATTGTTTCTTATTTTGTTGGTATAAACCTGAGGGAATACAAATTGATAATAAAGTAGAATTCACTTGGAATTAAGAGAAAATGAAAGTAGTATGCTTATTTGATAAATTATGTATAAAGTATATATCATCATAAAATTAAACCAAGAGTTTCAAGACATAATGGCAAAGTTGAGATAAGCTACAAAAATGATAATGAATATTTACAACACTTTCAAATTTTACTTTCTTGAAGATTTAAGATACCAAGTAAAATTGTATTTAAAAAAATTAAATAATATACAATGTTTGTTTTGAATTATATAACACCTAATGAAAAAGAATATATTTAGAACAAAAAAATTAACTCAATTATCTTGAATTAATTTTATATTTTTTGTTTTATATCATTATAAACAAATTAAAAATTTTAAAAATATTTCAAATTTATTAGCTAGTATACAAAATCATTATTATTTTTTAACTGCTAGTACAATTACTACTAATGCTAATATCCCACAAGTTCCAGATAAAACATATAATAGCATATCATTACTTTCGATTGTTGTTTTATTAGGTTCTTCACACATTTCACAAACAGGGCATTCTTTTTCAGCTACTATTGTAACTGTACTTTCTGGCTGTCCAAACCACATTTGTCCATCTGGCACAACTCTTATTGTTGTTTTGCCATCTGAAGGTACTAATTTAGCTTTAAAAGTTATTAATAAATTTGCAGGATCATTACCCTTTGTATAGTTAATGTTAATTGCATTACCAGATACTTCTTTATTAACAGTTCCTAAACTTCCACCAGAAATTCCTTCACCAGCATATTCAGTTTTAATATCAACAAATTCTAATACATTATTATCAAAATTTACTACACCACTGAAATTATTTTTGCTTACTTCCATTACAAATGTAAATTCGCTTCCTGTAGTAATAGTTGTTGAATAAGCATTTGTTTTAAGTATTAATTGGTCAGCTTTTACAAACATTGGGCTAACAAAAATTAATAAAGTTAATGCCAAGAAAAATACTCGACTTAATCCTTTATACAAACCTTTCATTATTTTTAACTCCTTTCTTCTCTTATACTAATATTATAAGTGATATTCAATAATTTTCAATAATTTTAATATATTTTGTAAAGTTACAATTTATGTGAGTTATTTTTATATAAAAAATGTAGTTTAAATCGAGACTATTAACCCTGTATTTCAACTCTCATATTTATGAAAAATTATCTTTGATATCGTATAACTTTTGTAAATTATGTATAAAAAAGAGTATATATCATCATAAAATTAAAACTAAAATTCCAAGACACAATGGCAAAGTTGAAAGAAGTTACAGAAATGATAATGAAATATTTACAACGCTTTAAAATTCTACTTTCTTGAAGTTTTAAGATACCAAACAAAATTATACTTAAAAAGACTAAATAATATATCAATGTTTGTTTTGAATTATAGAACACCTAATATATTTAGAACAAAAAATATTTAATTATCTTGAATTAATCTTCTATTTTTTGTTTCATTACACATAGTTATATTTCTATTTTTTCAATTTTCTAATGGTTTGATTATTCTAAACGAAATTACCAAATAATTAAACGGTTATATTAATTGTGTTAAATTAAAAGAAATTGTTAATGATAATTAATACCTATTATAGAAGGTTTGAATATGAATTTTATGATAAATAGATTTGTATAATAAAAATAAGAAAAACGTTAAAAATATAAGCAGGGTAACATGTCGCGTTTCCTTGTTTTATTAATAAATAAGTGATAAAATATGTTATTAGAAATTATTTTGTATTGTTCGTTGCTATTTATTGTCATCTAGCAAATTTGTAGTCAATATTTGTGTTTTAGTTAAAAGGAGATTTTGAAAGTCAAAAAATGAAATAGACATGAATTTTATGGCTGATAATAGTTATAGTAAGGAGGGTAAAATGTTTAATTTAGTATCAAAGTATAAACCAAGTGGTGATCAACCGGAAGCAATTTATCAACTTGTTAAGGGAATTAAAGAAGGAAAGAAAAATCAAGTTTTATTAGGTGCAACGGGAACAGGAAAAACTTTTACTATTGCTAATGTTATTGCAGAAGTTGATAAGCCAACTTTAGTTTTAGCCCATAACAAGACTTTAGCAGGACAACTTTATTCTGAACTTAAAGAGTTGTTTCCTGATAATAGAGTAGAATATTTTGTAAGTTATTATGATTATTATCAACCAGAAGCATATGTACCATCTACTGATACTTATATTGAGAAGGACTCTTCTATCAATGATGAGATTGATGAATTAAGGCATGCTGCTACTAGTAGTTTATTGTCACGTCGCGATGTTATTGTTGTTGCTAGTGTTTCTTGTATATATGGTATTGGTGAAGTTGAAGAATATCGTAGTAAGATGTTAACCTTATCTGTTGGTGATGTTGTTGATCGTAATGTAATATTAAATAAATTGGTAGATATGCTATACGAAAGAAATGATTTTGATTTTAAAAGAGGAACTTTTAGAGTTAGAGGCGATGTTATTGAAATAATTCCTGCTAGTGAACGTACTAATGGTATTAGAATAGAACTTTTTGGAGATGAAATTGATAGGATTAGTGAAATAGATACTTTAACAGGTGTTATTAAGAATAATAAGAAAAATGTTTCTATTTTTCCAGCTAGTCACTTTGTAACTAGTGATGATAAAATGCAAGAAGCTATTAAGAGAATTAGAAAAGAATTAGAAGATAGAATAAAATATTTTAAAGAAAATAATAAACTTTTAGAAGCTCAGAGAATTGAACAGAGAACTAATTATGATTTAGAAATGCTTAGTGAAACTGGCTTTTGTACTGGTGTTGAAAATTATTCTAGGCATATGGCTTTGCGTGGAGAGGGTGAAACTCCTACTTGCTTAATGGATTTTTTTGGAAATGATTATTTATTAGTTGTTGACGAATCACATGTTACAATTCCACAGGTTCGTGGAATGTATAATGGTGATAGAGCAAGAAAAATGAATCTTGTCGAGTATGGTTTTAGACTTCCTAGTGCACTTGATAATCGTCCTTTAAGATTTGAAGAATTTGAAAAGAAGATTAACCAAGCAATTTTTGTTTCTGCTACTCCTGGTGATTATGAGTTAGAAAAAACTAATAATGTTTTTGTTGAACAAATTATTAGACCAACTGGGCTTTTAGATCCGTTAATTGAAGTTAGACCTTCTTTAGGACAAATTGATGATTTAGTTGGAGAGATAAAAGACCGTACTAGAAAATCAGAACGTACTTTAATTACTACGCTGACAATAAAAATGGCTGAAGAACTTACTAATTATTTAAAAGAATTAGATATTAAAGTTGCATATCTTCATACTGAAATAAAAACTTTGGAACGTTTAAGAATAATTAGAGATTTAAGACTTGGAAAATACGATTGTGTTGTAGGAATTAATCTATTACGTGAAGGAATAGATATTCCTGAGGTAAGTTTAATTGCTATTTTGGATGCTGATAAAGAAGGCTTTTTACGTAGTAGTAGAAGTTTAATTCAAACGATTGGTCGTTGTGCTAGAAATGAACACGGTATGTGTATCATGTATGCTGATAAAATTACTGATTCAATGGATTTTGCAATTAGAGAAACAAAAAGACGAAGAGCAATTCAAGAAGAATATAATAGAATTCATAATATTGTACCAAAGACAATTATAAAAGAAATTAGAGATTTAATTAGTAATATTGATGATAGTAAAGATAAGAAGATAAAGACTACTAAGAAGGAACAAATAAAAAATATTGAGACAATTGAAAAAGAAATGAAAGAAGCTGCAAAAAATCTTGATTTTGAAAGAGCTATGGAGTTGCGTGATTTACTTTTTGAATTAAAGTCAGAGGTATAATTTGTGAAAAAGAGATTTAAGAAAATATATATTGAAATAACTAATCGTTGTAATCTTAATTGTTCTTTTTGTGGTAAGAATAAAAGAGATTATCGTGATATGTCGTTATCGGAGTTTGAATTAGTTATTAATAAAATAAAAAAATATACAGATTATATTTATCTTCATGTAAAAGGTGAACCTCTTTTATATAGTAATTTAGATAGTCTTTTATCTATTTGTGATAATACTAATATAAAAGTTAATATAACTACAAATGGTGTATTTTTAAAAGAAAGATTAGCTATTCTTATGAATCATTTTTGTATTCGTCAAATAAATATTTCATTACATTCAGAAAATAATAAGAAAAATTATTTTTTAGATGTTTTTTCTTCTGGAAAAGTTTTATCCACAAAAATGTTTATAAGTTATCGTATATGGGATTTAGAAGAATATAAATTAAATAAAAAATCCACAGAAATTGTTAATAAAATTATTGAATTTTATAATTTATCACCAGTTATTGTTGATAAACTTTATAATGATAAAAATATTAAGATAGCAAGTAATACTTTTGTTAATAAAGAGAATATTTTTACTTGGCCAGATGTCAATAATGATATTTTAGTAGATGGTTTTTGTTATGGATTAAAAACTCATATAGCAATTTTGTCTAATGGTGATATTGTTCCTTGTTGTTTAGATGCAAATGGTGAAATAAAGCTTGGAAATATTTTTGAAGATTCTTTGGATGATGTTTTAAATAGTGATACTTATAGAACTTTGTTAAGAAGTTTCGAAAATAATAAGGCATTACATCCTTTGTGTAAAAGCTGTAATTTTAAAAATAGATTTAATAAATAGTTTTTTTGTAGTATAATAATAGAACTTTATGAGGTGATATTTATGGATAAAATAGTTATAAAGGGTGCAAGAGAAAATAATTTGAAAAATGTAGATTTAGAGCTTCCTAAAAATAAATTGATTGTTATGACAGGTGTTTCTGGAAGCGGTAAGAGTAGTTTAGCTTTTGATACAATTTATGCTGAAGGCCAAAGAAGATATGTTGAAAGTCTTTCTGCTTATGCTAGACAATTTTTAGGTGGAACAGAAAAGCCAGATGTCGATTCTATTGAAGGATTGTCTCCTTCTATTAGTATTGATCAAAAAACGACAAGTAATAATCCTCGTAGTACTGTAGGAACAGTAACAGAAATATATGATTATTTGCGTCTTTTATATGCGCGTATTGGTGTTCCAATGTGTCCTGTCCATCATATTCCGATAAAGGGACAAAGCATTGAAGAGATGGTAAATAAGTTGTTAGAATATCCGATTGGAACAAAGATGATAGTTTTGTCTCCTGTAGTTCATGGGGAAAAAGGTACACACAAAGAGTTGTTGGAAAAGTTAAAAGCTGATGGTTATGTTAGAGTACGTGTAAATGGAGAAATGCAAGATCTAGATGATAATTTAACTTTTGAGAAAAATATTAAAGATACAATTGATGTTGTTGTTGATAGATTAGTTATAAAAGAAGATATAAGGGGAAGATTATTTGAATCCTTAGAAAATGCGGTTAAATTATCTAATGGAAAAGTAGTTATTGACATAGTTGGCGATAAAGAAATTTTGTTTTCTGAGTTGTATGCTTGTCCGTATTGTGAATTTTCTCTTCCTGAACTTGAACCTCGCCTATTTAGCTTTAATGCACCATATGGTGCTTGTCCTGATTGTAAAGGATTAGGAATTAAGCTTACTATAAATCCTGATTTAGTAATTCCAGATAAGGATAAGTCTTTAAATGAGGGATGTATAGTTACTTTAAGTGATGACCAAGAAGGTATTTATTATAAAAGATTGGAAGCTGTTTGTAAGCATTATAAAATTAATATGAATAAACCTTTTAAAAAGCTTACTAAGGATGAACAAAATATAATAATGTATGGTTCTCCTGATATAATTAATTTTAAATATAGTACTAAAAGTGGTAATCAATATAATCAAAATGATTTTTATGAAGGGGTCATAAATAATTTACAACGTAGATATATGGAGACTTCCAGTTCTTGGATAAGAGAATGGTTGGAAAATTATATGGTTGAGTCAGTTTGTGAAACATGTAATGGTGCTAGATTAGATTCTAAGGTTTTATCAGTTTTGGTTGGTGGTAAAAATATTTATGAGCTTACATGTCTTAGTATAGATAAAATTTTAGATTTCTTTAATAAGTTAAAATTATCAAAATCTCAAGAAGAAATATCAGGTTTATTAATAAAAGAAATTAAAAATAGATTGAATTTTTTAATAAATGTGGGATTAGATTATCTTACTTTAAGCAGAATGGCAGGAAGTCTTTCTGGGGGAGAAGCTCAAAGGATTAGATTAGCAACTCAAATTGGTTCACGTCTTACCGGAGTTTTATATGTTTTGGATGAGCCTTCTATTGGTCTTCATCAACGTGATAATCAAAAGTTAATTAATTCACTTTTAGAGATGCGTGATTTAGGAAATACTTTGATTGTTGTTGAGCATGATACAGATACAATGCTTGCAGCTGATTATTTAGTAGATGTTGGACCAAAAGCTGGCGATGAAGGAGGATATATCGTTGCTAGTGGAACGCCACAAGAAGTTATGATGAATGATAATAGTATTACTGGAAGATATTTGAGTGGCAAAGAAAAGATAGAAGTTCCTAATTCTAGAAGAAAGGGAAATGGAAAATATATTGAAGTTATTGGTGCTTGTGAGAATAATTTAAAGAATATTGATGTTAAATTTCCTTTAGGTACATATACTTGTGTTACGGGTGTTTCAGGAAGTGGTAAAAGTAGTTTAGTTATGCGTATACTTTCTTGTGCTGCAATGAGGTATATATATAAGTCTAAAGATATTCCAGGGAAACATAAAAAAATAAAAGGATTTGAAAATATCGATAAAATTGTTGAAATTACTCAAAATCCAATTGGTAGAACTCCGAGAAGTAATCCAGCTACTTATACTGGTGTTTTTGATGATATTAGAGATTTATATACAAATACAAAAGAAGCTAAGATGTATGGGTTTGAAAAAAATCGTTTCTCTTTTAATGTTAAAGGAGGAAGATGTGAAGCGTGTCGTGGTGATGGTGTTAAGAAAATAGAAATGCATTTTTTACCAGATGTTTATATTCCTTGTGAAGTTTGTCATGGTACTAGATATAATAGTGAAACTTTAAACATAAGATATAAAGGTAAAAATATTGCCGATGTTTTAAATATGCGAGTTAGTGAAGCTTTAGAATTTTTTGAAAATGTTCCGAAAATTAAAGCAAAATTACAAGTTTTAGAAGATGTTGGTTTAGGATATGTTAAGTTAGGGCAAAGTGCTACTACTTTATCAGGAGGAGAAGCCGGTCGTGTAAAACTGGCAAAAGAGCTTCAGAAAAAAGCAACTGGTAAAACATTATTTATTATGGATGAACCAACAACAGGACTTCATTCTGAAGATATTAAAAGACTTCTTGCAATTATTCAAAAAATAGTAGATAATAATGATACAGTGATAGTAATTGAACATAATCTAGATATGATAAAATGTGCTGATTATATTATTGATATTGGGCCTCTTGGTGGAGATGCCGGTGGTAATATTGTTGCTCTTGGAACTCCAGAAGAAGTTTCAAATGTTAAAGAATCTTATACAGGTGAATTTTTGAAGAAGATTCTATAGGAGGAATTATGAAATTAGTTGTTGCTAAAAAGGGTAAAAATGCTGTTAGAATTAATAAATTTTTTGAGTTTGTATTATATGTTATTACCTATACAATAGCATTTCTTATTTTGGAAGCTTTTTTTGATAGTTTTCAAATAAGTAATGATTATAAAAGCTTATATTCAGTGCTAGCTGTTTGCATTATTTATGTATTAGATCAGGCTGTTAAACCAGTTTTAGTAACACTTACAATTCCAATTACGGGATTAACTTTTGGACTATTTTATTTTGTTATTAATACTTTAATATTGAAAATTACTGATTGGTTAATGGGACCTAAACTTAATTTTACCGATATTTGGATTTTGTTCTTTATTGCAGTTTTGTTATCTATTATTAATTTTATAATTGAAGAAGTTATTATAAAACCTCTTGTAAAGAAGGCAAAGAAATGAGTAGAGTGGCTATTGATTTAGGGTTTATTCAAATATATTGGTATTCTATATGCATAATTATTGGAATGTCTATTGGTATGTGGTTTGTTTTTAAGGAAGCTAAGAGAAAACATATTAATGAAGATGTTATGACTAGTATAATTTTTAATACGATTATATGGGCAATCATTGGTGCAAGATTATATTATGTGGTATTTAATTTACCTTATTATAGCAAACATGTTTTAGAAATTTTTGAAATTTGGAATGGCGGTTTAGCTATTCATGGCGGTATTTTATTTGGTACCCTTTATGTTATTTATTTTACTAAGAAACATAAGCTAAAAACATTAAGAGTTATGGATATTTGTGCTGTTGGGCTTATTATTGGGCAAATTTTTGGACGTTGGGGGAATTTTTTTAATGGAGAAGCTTATGGACCGGTTGTTAGCAAATCTTTTTTAGAAAGCTTAATGTTACCAAGATTTATTATTGATGGTATGTATATAAATGGCGTTTATCATCATCCGACTTTTTTGTATGAATCTGTTTGGAATTTTATTGGATTCATTTTGATGCTTGTTTTTCGTAAGTTTAAATATATTAAAGAAGGTCAAATTACAGGTTTTTATTTGATGTGGTATTCTCTAGGAAGATTTTATATTGAGTCTCTTAGAATGGATAGTTTGTTGTTTGGAGAATTTAAAGTTGCTCAATTGGTTTCTGTTGTAATGTTTTTAATTGGATTTTTCTTAATTATTTTTAGAATGCGTACTTCTAAGTTCGATTATTTATATAATAAGGAGGAAAATAATGAATTTTAAAGTTGGTATAATTGGGTCAGGAGTTGCTGGTATGACACTTGCTATTTATTTAAAAAGAGCAGGTATTGATTTTGTTTTAATCGAAGCAAAAAGACCGGGTGGACAAATTAATTTTGCTCCTTTAGTTGAAAATTTTCCTAGTTATGAAAGAATTTCGGGAAGAGAACTTTCACAAAAAATATATAATCAAGTAAAAGCATTAAATGTTAATTATATTAATGATGAAGTTATTAGTATTGAAAAAGATAAAAAAAAATATAAGTTAAAAATGAAAAAAAATGAAGATATTGTTGTAGATACTATTTTTATTGCTACTGGTAAGAAAATAAAAAAATTGGATATTCCAAATGTTAATGATTTTGTTGGTGTTGGACTTAGTTATTGTGCTACCTGCGATGGAATGTTTTTTGCTGATAAAGATGTTTTAGTAGTAGGTGATACTAATAAAGCTTTAGAAGAATCTTTATATTTAGCTGGTATTTGTCGTAAAGTGATAATTCTTTGTAAAAATGATAAAATTCAAGCTGATGATTTTTATAGAAAAAAAGTAGAATCTAAAGAAAATATTGAAATAATTTATAATGCAATTTTGAAAAATTTAGTTAAAGATGATGTTTTGAAAGAAGCTATTATTGAAAAAGATGGAAAAGAAGAAGTATTAAGTATATCTGGTTGTTTTGCTTATGTTGGTTACCTTCCTAATACCGAATTATTTAAAAAACTAGTTAAATTAGATGGAGATAATTATATTGTTGTTGATGATAAGATGCGTACTAGTGAAGATAATATTTATGCAGTAGGTGATGTTAATAATAGAAAAATTTTTCAATTGCTTACAGCAATGAATGATGCTGTGGTAGCAGCAAATGATTATTTAAAATAATTTTTAAAATTAATTGACTTATATAGATATTTGTGTTATTTTATTGTCGACACAGATAGGTGTTTTTATTTTGGTAAAATAAGGATGTGATATTCATGGTTAGTAAAAAAACTAAGGTTGAAGATAAAAAAAATAAGTCTTCTAATTCAATTAAAACAAAATCTAGTAAGAAAGTAGTTGAAAAAAAAGAATCTAAATTAAAAAATTGGTTTAAAGGAGTTATTTCAGAATTTAAGAAAGTAAGATGGCCAAATAAAAAGGAAATGATAAAATATTCAATTGCTACTATTGTATTTATAATTTTCTTTGCATTATTTTTCTATTTAATAGAAGTAATTATTTATTTTATTAAGCAATCGATGTAGAGGTGATATTATGGATAAGCAATGGTATGTTGTTAATACTTATTCTGGACATGAGAATAAGGTTAAAGAAAAATTAGAGATGCGTGCTAATTCTATGGATATGAAAGATTATATTTTTAGAGTTATTATTCCTGAGCAAAAAGAAATTGAGACTAAAGATGGTGTTTCAAAAGAAAAAGTTAAGAAAATGTTCCCAGGTTATATTTTAGTGGAAATGGTTATGAGTGATGAAGCTTGGTATGTTGTAAGAAATACTCCTGGTGTTACTGGATTTATCGGTTCAAGTGGAAAAGGTGCTAAGCCTACACCATTACAACCATACGAAGTTGATAATATTTTAAGAAATATGGGTATTAGTAGACTTGATGTTGATAAAGAGTTAGAAATAGGTGCAAAAGTTAAAATTATTGCTGGAGCATTTACAGGTATGTATGGTACTATCGAGTCATTGGATTTACCAAATCAAAAATTAGTACTTAATGTTGATCTTTTTGGACAAGAAACTTCAGTAGAAGTAGAATTATCACAAATTGAACTTGCAAATAATTAAAAATACTTGCAAAAATATTAAAAAAATGGTATTATCAAATGGCTATATTTGATATATAGATTAATTAGTGGGAAGCGAAAAAAAGCGCATATAGGCGGACAAAGCTATTTGGACCACTCGCGAAAACTAAAATAGGAGGTGTTTTTCGTGGCAAAAGAAGTTGTTAAGAAAGTTAAATTACAAATTCAAGCAGGAAAAGCTACACCAGCTCCACCAGTTGGAACTGTGTTAGGACCAGCAGGAATTAATTTACAAGAATTTTGTACAAAGTATAATGAAGCTACAAGAGATAAGATGGGAGATGTATTACCAGTTGAAATTTCAATATATGATGATAGAAGTTTTGATTTTGTAATAAAGACTCCACCTACAGCATTTTTATTAAAGAAGTATGCTAAAATAGATAAAGGATCAGTTAAAGGTTCAACTGAATCAGTTGGAAAATTAACTAAAGAGCAATTGAAAGAAATTGCTGAAATTAAGTTGCCTGACTTGAACTGTTATACAGTTGAAGAAGCAATGAAGATTGTTGAAGGTACTGCTCATAATATGGGTATTACTATTAGTGAATAATATTAGAACATATAGGTTTATACCTATGTGGGAGGATGTCCGCTCCGCTATACCACATAAGGAGGAATTAAAATGAAAAAAAGAGGTAAGAAATATTTAGAAGCCTTAAATAAGATTGAAAAAGGAAAAGCTTATACTAAAGAAGAAGCAGTGAAATTAGCAAAAGAAACATCAGTTAGTAAGTTTGATGGTTCTGTAGAAGTTGCAATAAGACTTAATTTAGATACAAAAAAAGCAGATCAACAATTAAGAGGTGCTATTGTATTACCACATGGAACTGGAAAAACAAAGAAAGTTTTAGTTATTGCTAAAGGAGAAAATGCAAAAAAAGCTGAAGCTATGGGTGCTGATTATGTTGGTGATGTAGATATGCTAGAAAAAATCGAAAAAGAAAATTGGTTTGGTTTTGATGTAATGATAGCAACGCCTGATATGATGCCGCTTCTTGGTAAGTTAGGGAAAATTTTAGGACCAAAAGGATTAATGCCAAACCCTAAAACTGGAACTGTTACTACTGACGTAGAAAGAGCTGTTGCTGATGTTAAAGCAGGTCGTGTTGAGTATAGAACAGATAGTTTTGGAAATATTCATGGTATAATTGGTAATACTAAGTTTACTGAAGAACAATTATTAGCTAATTTAGAAGCTTTTATGAATGTTATAATTAAAGCTAAACCCGCTACAGTAAAAGGTGATTATATAAAAAATATTTCAATAGCTACTACAATGGGACCTGGAATAAAAATTATTACAAATTCTTTTGACAAATAGTAGTTAATGATATATAATACAATTAATTTGTTGGTGCCATAGACAGTAGGTTGTTAGTAAATCCTACCGAGGACTAATTAAAAACTTTATGTTTATAAAGTCTCTATGGTTTTCTATAGAGACTTTTTGTTACCAATAAATTATAAATAGAAGGAGGATTCTTATGGCAAGTGAAAAAATCTTAGCAAAAAAACAAGAAGTGATAGATGAAATTAAAAATACAGTAGAATCATCTTCATCAATTGTACTTTTTGCATATCGTGGATTGACGGATGCTGAATCTAAAGAATTAAGAAGAGCATTAAGAAATAGTGATTCTGATTATAAGGTATATAAGAATACTTTAATGGCACGTGCTTTTAAAGATATGAATATCGAATTAGATGAATATCTTAATGGTTCAAGTGCTTTAGCTTATGGAAGTGATGCAATAGCACCAATAAAAGTTCTTGCAGATTTTGCAAAAAAACACGAAGCACTAGTTTTAAAGGTTGGAATTGTCGATGGTGAGATATCTGATAAAGAAAAATTAGATAAACTAGCAACTATTCCATCTAGAGAAGGACTACTTACTATGCTTGCAGCTGGTATGATGGGAATTCCAAAAGATTTATCAATATGTTTAGATCTTTATGCTAAACAAAAGGAAGAAAATTAATATAGGAGGATTTTAAAATGGCAAAATTAACAAAAGAAAGCTTTATTGAAAGTTTAAAAGAAATGAGTTTATTAGAAATTAAAGAATTAGTAGATGCAATGAAAGAAGAATTTGGTGTAGATCCAAGTAGTGTTGCAGTTGCAGCTCCAGTTGCAAATGCTCAAGAAGAATCATCTGGACCTAGTGTTGTTACAGTTACATTAGTAAATGCTGGAGCAGCTAAAATCAATGTTATTAAAGTAATTAAAGAAATCACAGGTTTAGGATTAGCTGATTCAAAAGCTATTGCTGATAATGGTGGAGCTATTAAAGAAAATATTCCAGTAGATGAAGCTAATGAAATTAAAGCTAAGTTAGAAGAAGCTGGAGCAGAAGTAGAAGTTAAATAGTTAAGAAAAGATTATCTTTTCTTTTTTTTGAAAAAAAAGCTTGAAAAAATCTTTTATTTGTAGTATTATTATTGATACGAAAGGAGTTAACTATAATTTTTTTGTAGTTAGCTCTTTTTTCTTTAAAGGGTTGATATAATGAGTCAATATTTTGATAATGTTAAACTTCCAAGTAATATTTGTGAATATAGTACAAAGTTTTTAGGTGTAAATTTTACTTTTTGTACGGATAATGGAGTTTTTTCAAAAGAAAGACTAGATTTCGGTACGCGTTTTATGTTAGAAAATATTCCTTTGCGAGAGTTACATGGCAATATTCTTGATTTAGGCTGTGGTTATGGTGTTGTTAGTATTATTCTTTCTAAGTTTATAAATGCAACTTTTGATGCCATTGATATAAATAAACGAGCATTGCATTTAGCGGAAATAAATATGAAAAAAAATTCTTCGTACGGAATAAATTTTTTTGAAAGTAATGTTTATGAAAATGTTAATAAAAAATACGATTATATTATTACTAATCCTCCTATTAGAGCTGGAAAAGATGTTGTTTATAAAATGTTATTTGGTGCAAAAGATTATTTAAAAGAGTGCGGAACATTATTTTTTGTAATGAGAAAAAACCAAGGAGTAAAATCGACAATAAAAGATTTAAAAGATATATATAATGTAGAAGTTATAGATAAAAAAAATGGGTTTTTTGTAATAAGATGCATTTTACATTGACAACTTGAATTTTATGTGGTAATAATATAAATTGGCTACGTATTAGTTGGACGTTTGTTCTTTGGATAAAATTAATGTATAGGGGTGAATTTTAGTGGCATATAAGATTATTAATTGTGGTGACCACAGACAAAGAAGAAGTTTTTCTAGAATCAAAAATACTTATGAATTGACAGATTTACTAGAAATTCAGAAAAAATCATATCAATGGTTTATTGAAAAAGGTATTAAAGAAGTGTTTGAAGATTTATTTCCAGTAGAAAACTTTTCTGGAACTTTATCACTTGAATTTGGGGATTATCATTTGGATGAACCAAGATATACTATTAGACAAAGTAAAGATAGAGAAACAACCTATGCTGCTCCTTTGAAAGTAGAAGTTAGGCTTTTTAATCATGAAACCGGAGAAGTAAAGGAACAAGAAATCTTTTTGGGTGATATGCCTATTATGACTGATAGTGGTTCTTTTGTAATTAATGGTGCTGAACGTGTTATTGTTTCACAATTAGTTAGATCACCTAGTGTATATTTTAATGTTGAAGTTGATAAGAATGGAAGAAATTCTATTACTTCACAAATTATACCTACTAGAGGTACTTGGCTTGAATTTGAAACTGATGCAAGAGATGTATTATATGTAAGGATAGATAGAACTAGAAAAGTTCCACTTACTACTCTTCTTCGTGCTTTTGGATTGTCTAGTGATGAAGATATTATTAAAGTATTTGGAAATGATGAATATATTGAAAATACTTTAGCAAAAGATTCTACTAGAAATACTGATGAAGCTTTAATTGAAATTTATGAAAAATTAAGACCAGGTGAGCCTGCTACACTAGATTCATCTAAGAACCAAATTATTACTAGATTTTTTGATGAATTTAGATATGATTTAGCAAGAGTTGGACGTTATAAATTTAATCGTAAACTTAATGTATTAGATAGAGTTCTTAATCAAACTTTAGCTGAAGATATTATTGTTGATGGGAAGACTATTATTGAAAAAGACACAGTTATTAATAAAGATGTATTTACACAGTTAAAAGATATTTTTAGCAATGGTTATAATGTTAAAGAAACTAAGATTAATGACGAATTAGATGATTATAAAAATATTCAAACTATTAAGATATATAATCCTAACAATAAAAAGGAAATATTTACTTTAATTGGTAATGATCAAACACTTACCGTAAAAAGACTTACTATTTCTGATGTTTATGCATCTGTTTCATATTATTTAAATTTATTACATGGCATTGGTAATTTTGATGAAATAGATCATTTGGGAAATCGTCGTGTAAGACAAGTAGGTGAGTTATTACAAAATCAATTTAGAATAGGTGTTTCACGTATGGAAAGAGTAATACGTGAGCGAATGACTACTCAGGAAATGGAAGAAGTTACCCCTAAGACTTTAATTAATATTAGACCTATTACTGCTGCAATGAAAGAATTTTTTGGTTCTAGCCAACTTTCACAATTTATGGATCAAACTAATCCAATTGCTGAACTTACAAATAAAAGACGTTTATCTGCATTAGGACCAGGTGGATTATCACGTGATCGCGCAGGTATGGAAGTACGTGATGTTAATGCATCACACTATGGAAGAATTTGTCCTATTGAATCTCCAGAAGGGCAAAATATTGGACTTATTACTTCACTTTCTAGTTATGCAAAAATAGATGATTATGGATTTATTATGACTCCATATAGAAAAGTTGTTAATAAAAAGCTTACTGATGAAGTAGAATATTTAACAGCTGATCAAGAAACTGATATGATGATTTCTATAGCAACTGTTACAGTTAATGATGATAATGAAATTGTTGATGAAGTTGTACCTGCAAGGTTCCGCGGAGAAAATTTAATGGTAAAACCAGAACAAGTTGATTATGTTGATGTTTCTCCACAACAAGTTGTAGCAGTTACTACTAGTTGTATTCCATTCTTGGAGCATGATGATGCAACACGTGCTTTGATGGGGGCAAACATGCAACGTCAATCAGTTCCTTTGTTAAAAGCTGAAGCTCCTATTGTTGGTACAGGTGTAGAATATGTTGCAGCAAGAGATTCTGGAGTTGAAGTATTATCTAAAGCAGATGGTATTGTAGAATATGTTGATGCAAGACGTATTGTTGTAAAAAATAAAAATGGTAAAGATGAATACAATTTATCTAATTTTGAATTATCTAATGCTGGTACTTGTCAACATCAAAGACCTATTGTAAAAGTTGGAGATAAAGTAGAGCGTGGTACTGTTTTAGCAGATGGTCCTTCTACAGATAAAGGAGAACTTGCTTTAGGTAAGAATGTTTTAGTAGCATTTATGACATTTAATGGTTATAACTATGAAGATGCTGTTATTTTAAATGAGAGATTAGTTAAAAATGATGTTTATACAGGAATTCATTTGGAAGATTTTGAAATGCAATGCCGTGAGACTAAATTAGGACCTGAAGAGATTACTCGTGATATTCCAAATGTTAGTGATGAGGCAAGAAAAAATCTTGATGAAAATGGTATCGTAATAGTTGGTACAGAAGTTAGAGAAGGTGATATACTTGTTGGAAAAGTAACACCAAAAGGTATGGCTGAGCTTACTTCTGAAGAAAAACTTTTACATGCAATATTTGGAGAAAAAACTCGTGAAGTTAGAGATACTTCTCTACGTGTTCCACATGGTGGAGATGGTATTGTTCATGATGTTAAAATATTTACAAGAAAAGATAATGATGAATTACCAGCTGGTGTTTCAAAAGTAATCCGTGTATATATTGCTCAGAAAAGAAAAATTCAAGTTGGAGACAAGATGGCTGGACGTCATGGAAATAAAGGTGTTATTTCCTTGGTATTACCAGAAGAAGATATGCCATATTTACCAGATGGTAGAACAATTGATATTATGCTTAATCCACAGGGTGTTCCTTCACGTATGAATCTTGGACAAATTCTTGAATTGCACTTAGGTATGGCTGCTAAAGAATTGAATATTCATGTTGCAACTCCAGTATTTGATGGTGCAAAAACTCAAGATATAGCTGATATAATGAAGGAAGCGGGAATGGCTCCGGATGGAAAATATACATTATATGATGGTAGAACAGGTGAACCTTTTGATAATAGAATATCTGTTGGTGTTATGTATATGATAAAACTTCATCATATGGTTGATGATAAATTACATGCAAGAAGTACAGGGCCTTATTCATTAGTTACTCAACAACCGCTTGGAGGTAAAGCTCAATTTGGTGGTCAAAGATTTGGTGAAATGGAAGTTTGGGCATTGTATGCATATGGTGCTGCAAATACATTACAAGAAATAATTACTTATAAGTCAGATGATATTATAGGTCGTGTAAAAGTATATGAATCAATAATTAAAGGACAAGAGATAAATCAAGCTGGAGTTCCAGAAAGCTTTAGAGTATTAATGAAGGAATTCCAAGCTTTAGGATTAGATATTAGTATTATAAATGATAAGAATGAAACAATAGGGCTTAAGGAAATGGAAGAAGAGGAAGACAAAGAAGAACTAGAGGCTTTTGATGTTGCTACAGATATTCCTTTACCTCCACCTAGTGATCCAGACGATAATTATGATACTGAAGAACAAGATGAAGATGATGAAGATTTAATTGATGAAGAAATAGATAGAGAATTTAATAGTGTTTATGAAAATGAATTTATGGAAGGGGAAGATGACTAATGATAGAAGTAAATAAGTTTGAAGCTTTAAAAATAGGCATAGCTTCTCCTGAAAGAATTCGTAGTTGGTCTTATGGTGAAGTTAAAAAGCCAGAAACTATAAATTATAGAACACTTCGTCCAGAACGCGATGGATTGTTTTGTGAAAAGATTTTCGGACCAACTAAGGATTTTGAATGCGCTTGTGGAAAGTATAAAAGAGTAAGATATAAAAATATAGTATGTGATCGTTGTGGAGTTGAAGTTACTCGTAGTAAAGTTCGTAGGGAACGTATGGGGCATATTGAACTTGCAACTCCAGTATCTCATATTTGGTATTTTAAAGGTGTACCATCACGTATGGGATTAGTTCTTGATATGTCACCAAGAGATTTGGAAGAAGTTTTATATTTTGTTAGTTATGTTGTTATAGATAAAGGTATAGCACCTTTAGAGAATAAGCAAACATTATCAGAAAAAGAATATAGACAATATTATGAAAAATATGGTGATGGCTTTAAAGTTGGAATGGGTGCTGAAGCAATTAAAGAACTTTTAAAGAAAGTTGATCTAAAAAAAGAAATAGATGAAATTTCTAAAGAACTTGAAGATGCTCAAGGACAAAAGAGAACTAGATTATTAAAAAGAATTGATGTTTTAGATGCTTTTTATAAATCTGGAAATAAACCAGAATGGATGATTTTTGATTGTATTCCAGTAATTCCACCTGACTTAAGACCAATGATTCAACTTGATGGTGGAAGATTTGCTACTAGTGATTTAAATGATTTATATCGTCGTGTTATTAACCGTAATAATAGATTGAAAAAATTAATTGATTTAAATGCTCCTAGTATTATTATCCAAAATGAAAAACGTATGCTTCAGGAAGCAGTTGATGCTCTATTTGACAATGGTAGACGTGGAAGAAGTGTAACTGGTGCTGGAAATCGTCCTTTGAAATCACTTTCTAGCATGTTAAAAGGAAAACAAGGAAGATTCCGTCAAAACTTGTTAGGTAAACGTGTCGACTATTCAGGGCGTTCTGTTATAGTTGTTGGCCCTTCTTTAAAAATGTATCAGTGTGGTATTCCTAAAGATATGGCACTTGAACTTTTTAAGCCACATGTTATACATGAATTAGTAGAAAGAGATATTGCTCATAATATAAAAGCAGCTAAAAGACTTATTGAAAATAAAGATCCAAAAGTATGGGATGTAGTAGAAGATGTTATTAAAGAACATCCTGTATTATTGAATCGTGCACCTACATTGCATAGGTTAGGTATTCAAGCATTCGAACCTGTATTAATAGGTGGAAAAGCAATTCGTTTACATCCACTTGTTTGTCCAGCATTTAATGCTGACTTTGATGGAGACCAAATGGCAGTTCACGTTCCACTTTCAGCAGAAGCACAAGCTGAGGCTAGGATATTGATGCTTGGTGCTAATAATATTTTGTCACCAAAAGATGGAACTCCAATTGTTACTCCAAGCCAAGATATGGTTTTAGGAAACTACTATTTAACAATGGAAAAAGCTGGGTTACCTGATGAAGGTAGAGTATTTAAAGATTCTAATGAGGCATTAATGGCTTACGAAAGACGTGAAATTACTCTTCATACAAGAATTGCCTTACCTGTTAATTCATTTAAACATAAATTATTTACTGAAAATCAAAAAGGTAAATATTTAGTAACAACTGTTGGTAAAATTAAATTTAATGAAATATTACCTGATTCATTTGCTTATATAAATGAACCAACTTCTGATAATATACAAAATATTACACCAAATAAATATTTTATTGAAAAAGGTGTTAATATTCCTGAAGTTATTAAAGAAATGCCTTTAGTAAAACCTTTCCCTAAAGGAACTTTGGAAAAGATAATTGCCCAAATATTTAAACGTTATAAAACAACTGAAACTTCTATTATGCTTGATAAACTAAAAGATTTAGGATTTAAGTATTCTACTGTTGCTGGTATAACTATTTCAATTAGTGATGTTGTTACTAGTGAAAAGAAAAATGAAATAATTGCTGAAGCTAATAAAATGGTAGAAAAAATTAATAAACAATATAGTCGCGGTTTAATTACTAATGAAGAAAGATTTAATAAAGTTATATCTACTTGGGATCAAGCTAAAGGACAAGTACAAAAAGAATTACAAGCAAAAGCTGATGCTGATTTAGATAATCCAATATTTATGATGATGCACTCAAAAGCCCGTGGTTCAATTTCTAACTTTACACAAATTGCTGGTATGCGTGGTATTATGGCAAAACCAGATGGTACACCAGTAGAAATTCCAATTACTTCTAACTTTAGAGAAGGTTTAACTGTTGCTGAATTCTTCTTATCAACACATGGTGCTCGTAAAGGTAGTGCTGATACAGCATTAAAAACAGCTGATTCAGGATATTTAACTAGACGTTTAGTTGATGTTTCTCAAGATATAATAGTAAGAGAAGAAGATTGCGGTACTGAAAATGGAGTTGTTGTTAGAGCATTTATAAATGATAAAACTGGTGAAGTTATTGAAAAATTATATGATCGTATAGTTGGACGTTATGCTAATAAGAAGATAATTAATCCAGAGACAAAAGAAGTTATTTGTGAAAAACTTGATTTAATTACAGAAGCAATTGCTGATAAAATAGTTGCAGCTGGAATAGAAGAAGTTGAAATAAGAACAATACTTACATGTAACACAGTAAATGGTGTATGTAAGAAGTGTTATGGACGTAATCTTGCTACAGGTAATATTGTAGAAATTGGTGAAGCTGTTGGTATAATGGCTGCTCAATCAATTGGAGAACCTGGTACACAGCTAACAATGAGAACTTTCCATACTGGTGGAGTTGCTGGTGGAGAAGATATAACTCAAGGGCTTCCACGTATTCAAGAATTATTTGAAGCAAGAATACCAAAAGGAAAAGCTACTATAGCAGAAATTAATGGTAAAGTAAGTAAGATTGAAGATGAACATGGTAAATATAAGATTAGTATAACTAATGAATTAGAAACTAAAGAACATATCACTAATTATGGTGCTAAATTGAGAGTTGAACTAGGGGATGTTGTTTCGACTGGTGATAAGCTTACTGAAGGATCTGTAAGTCCAAAAGAACTATTAGCAGTTACTGATCCTCTTACAACTCAAGAATATATTCTTAAAGAAGTACAACATGTTTATCGTAGTCAAGCAGTTGATATTTCTGATAAACACGTTGAAATTATTGCTAGAAGAATGATTTCTAAAATAAGAATTATTGAATCGGGTGATACTAGATTCTTACCTGGATCATTAGTTAACTTTAATGAATTTACAGATGGTAATAAAGAAGTTATTATTAGTGGTAAAAAACCTGCTAGTGGTAAGCCTATATTACTTGGTATTACTAAAGCATCATTAGAGACTGATTCATTCTTATCTGCAGCATCATTCCAAGAAACTACTAGAATATTAACAGATGCTTCAATTAAGGGAAAAGTTGATAATCTTTCAGGATTAAAAGAAAATGTTATTATAGGTAAACTAATACCTGCTGGTACTGGTGTAAAAGCTTATAAAAATGTTGAATATGAATTATCTACTCAATTTACTGATGAAGAACCATTAGAAAAGCTTGAAGATGAATTGATGGACTAATAAAAATGTTAATAATGTTAAAGGGTAACTAAGTTACTCTTTTTTTATTAGAAATTGTGATTATAATTAAAAATATTTTTAATGTAAAAATTTATTATTTAAATAATCTTTATAAAAGTATTGTAAAAATAATAAAAGTATTATAAACTTTAACTATAAATAATAATACTAGGAGTGAATTATATGAAGAATAAAAAAGGCTTTACCTTAATAGAGCTATTAGCAGTAATAATAATATTAGGAATATTAATGATAATAGCAATACCAGCAGTAACAGAGTATATATCATCATCAAGAAAGAGTGCCTATATAACAACAGCATCAAGATATATAGATGGAGTAAGAAATAAGATAAATGCAGCAGAAATACCAGTCTATGATAAAGAAGCAACTTATTATATACCAGGAAGTTGTGTATCAATGGAAAAAGGAGGAAAAAGTCCATATGGAGACTGGAAAGAGTATTATGTAGTAGTAACATATGATGGAACAGGATATGACTATTATTGGACAAGTAGAGATGAAACAAATACTGGAATATATTTAACATATCAAGATTTATTAGATGTTGATAGAATAGAGAATAATGTAACAAGTATTTCTACAAATATCGGAGTAGGAGATAGAGAAAAGATATTATTATTAAAAGATAGTTGTAGTATAAATGATGCAGAAGAATTAATAGCAACAAGTAGTATACCAGAAAAAGGAACAAGTGATGGTGTGATTGAAGATAGTGAAACGGGAAATAATGAATTTGAAGATAATGATAGTAATGTTATAATAGCAACAGATACAAGCTGTTTTAACTTTGATTCTTCAAAAGGAACTATAGTTGGCTATTATTGTCGCAATCGTATGGGAATTAATTATATCATATATGTAGACAAGTGTGTAAGTTATTTTTCAGATATGGGAGCTCCTGAGGATGAAGCAAGATTATATTGTACAGGTGATTCTAGCTTTGAGTTTTCTTTAAAAGAAGATCTTTTATCTGGAAGTTTATCATTAGAATATATTAATCAAATGGAAGATAATAATGTAATAAAAATTGAAGAAAAAATAATTAAAGATGTAGTGATACCTGAAAAAATTGATGGAGTTACAGTTACAAGAATAGGTTCACGCGCATTTTTAGGTAGTAATTTATATACAATAGAAATACCTGAAACAGTTGAATATATTGAATCATCAGCTTTTTCGCGCAATAATTTATTATATAATATTGTCAATAAAACGGGAAGAAGCTTTAATTGGAATACTATTTTTGAAAATGGTTCTTCAGATTATGATAATAATTTTATCGTTGGTGATTATAAAGCATATAATCGTTATGATGTATTAGAATTTTTGATAAAAATAACAACTGTTCCAATGAGTAAAATTGATTTTGATAAAATGATTTTGGTTGAAGATATGGACTTTGTTAGTAAATCAGTAACTCTTAATAATTCAATGGGATATGATATATATTATAATAATTTATATAGTTCTGATGATTGGCAAAAATTTATTGATGGAAGTAAAGTGGAAGGAACTCCTGTTTTGTTAAAAATTTTAAAAGATGATAATATTTTATTTATAGGGGCTGTAAATAAAATGTATGTAGAATAAAAAATGTAAATTATTGGTTTACGCAGTTGCTATTTGGGATAATTGTTAAACGTTGTGTGTATATATAAATAAGTTATATTTATATAGTCAATGCATTAAGTATTGGCTATTTTTAAATTTTAAATAAAAATTTATTATTACTTTTGAACCCTTTTATTAGTAAATCATATTGAGAGTATACATATCAATAATAATGAATTTAACACTTAACGTATCGATGTGTTTATTTTCGATGATAACGATAGTTTGTCTAGTAATATCAGCAGTTTTGATAGATTTAAATTCATAAAAAGATAAAACAACATGTAAGTATAAGTAATGTTTGTAAAGTTTTTGAGTTTCATAGTAGTAATTTAGAACACTTTCAATAGTTTTAGGAGAAACATTATTATCAAAAGCAATCTTTTTTAAGGACTACTAAATCAGTAGCAATTTTATGTTTAGCATTATTAGAAATAAAACAACTATAATTAGCAATATTAGCCAAAAGAGTAAAAGTTTATAAAGATGCTTGTGTTACTTTTAAAAGACTTTAAGACAGAAATATCAGATATTTTAATATTAGAAATTATGAATCCCAATTTTTTTAATTTATTATTAAATAAACGTCATTTAAATTTAAAATATCAATTATATAATTTTGATTAGGTATATAGAATCTTATTTTAATTTGTTTCGATTACTAATGTTGCATCAATGTTTAATCTATATGTCTTTTATTGTAAGGAAAGTGTATATAATTATTTTTCATATTACTAACAATAAAAAATATATAGATTTTTTTGGCAATCGGCATTTTTTTAATTTTTTGTTGACAGCTATTTTATAACATGATATATTATTGTTGCTGTTTATTTTGGGTTTTGCTTTGCAAAACTTATATTTAAGAGTTAAAATGATACACCTGGATATGTGTAGAGAAAGGAGTTTGATTTTATGCCTACAATTAATCAATTAGTTAGAAAAAGCAGACATGATAAAGTAAGAAAAAGTAAGTCACCAGTTTTAGGATTTAGATTTAATAGTATTGAAAAGAAACAAACTGTTAAGTACTCTCCTCAAAAGCAAGGTGTTTGTACTCGTGTTGGTACAATGACACCAAAGAAACCTAACTCAGCATTGAGAAAGTATGCTCGTGTTCGTTTAAGTAATGGTGCTGAAGTTACTTGTTATATACCTGGTATTGGACATAACTTACAAGAGCATAGTGTTGTTTTAATACGTGGTGGTCGTGTTAAGGACTTGATTGGTGTTCGTTATCATATAATCCGTGGTACATTAGATACTGCTGGTGTTAAAGATAGAAAACAAGGTCGTAGTAAATACGGTGCTAAAAAACCAAAAGCTAGTAAATAATTTTTTGAAGGGAGGAATTAAAAATGCGTAAAAGACGTGCGGTAAAAAGAGATGTTTTACCAGATCCAATATATAAATCAAAAGTTGTTACAAAATTGATTAATACTATTATGTTAGATGGTAAAAAAGGAATTGCCCAAACTATTCTTTATGAAGCATTTGATATAGTAAAAGAAAAAACAGGAGAAGAACCTTTAACTGTTTTTGAAAAAGCATTGGAAAATATTAAACCTACTTTAGAGGTTAAATCACGTAGAGTTGGTGGATCTAATTATCAAGTTCCAGTAGAAGTTTCTGCTACTAGAAGTCAAGCTTTAGGTCTTCGTTGGTTAGTTAAGTTTGCTAGATTAAGAGGCGGAAAAGGTATGGCTGTTAATTTAGCTAATGAGATTGTTGATGCTGCTAATGGAACAGGTGCAGCTGTTAAGAAACGTGAAGATACTCATAGAATGGCAGAGGCTAATAAAGCATTTGCACATTATCGTTGGTAGGAAAGGATAGAAGAATTATGGCACGTGAAACATCATTATTGATGACAAGAAATATAGGTATAATGGCTCATATTGATGCAGGTAAAACTACTTGTACTGAGCGTATACTTTTTCACACAAAGAAAATTCATAAAATTGGTGAGACACATGATGGTGCAAGCCAAATGGATTGGATGGAACAAGAACAAGAACGTGGTATAACTATTACTTCTGCAGCAACTACTGCTTATTGGAAAAAGTATAGATTTAATATAATTGATACTCCAGGGCATGTTGATTTTACTGTTGAAGTTAGTCGTAGTTTAAGAGTTCTTGATGGTGCTGTTGCTCTTATTGATGCTCAAGCTGGTGTTGAACCACAAACTGAGACTGTATGGAGACAAGCAACAGAATTTAAAGTACCTAGAATTATTTTTGCAAATAAAATGGATAAGATGGGTGCAGATTTTGAATACAGTTTAAAGACTATTGATTCTAGATTAGGTGTTAATGCTAAACCTATTGAATGGCCAATCGGAGCAGAAAATGATTTCTGTGGTGTTATTGATTTAGTTACAATGAAGGCTTATAAATATGATGGTAAGCCTGAAGAAGAGGCAGAAGAGATTGAAATACCTTCTGAACTTAAAAAGATTGCTGAAGAAAAAAGAGCTGATTTAATTGAAACAGTAGCTGAATTTGATGATGAAATTATGGAAAAATATTTAGAAGGAGAAGAACTTTCTGTTGAAGACATTAAGAAAGCAATAAGAAAAGGAACTCTTGCAGTTAAATTTTTTCCAGTAATGTGTGGTACTGCTTTAGGTAATAAAGGAATTAAGTTATTACTTGATGCTGTTATTGATTACTTACCATCACCTTTAGATATTGAATCAATAAAAGGTATTGATCCTAATGGTAATGAAGTTGTAAGACATCCAAGTGATGATGAACCTTTTAGTGCTTTAGCATTTAAGGTTATGACTGATCCATTCGTTGGAAGACTTACTTTCTTCCGCGTATATTCTGGACATTTAAGTAGTGGTTCTTACACAATGAATTCTACTAAAGAGGAAAAGGAAAGAATTGGTCGTATATTACTTATGCATGCTAATAATCGTACAGAAATTAGTGAAGTTTATACTGGTGATATAGCAGCAGCTGTAGGACTTAAAAATACTACAACTGGAGATACTTTATGTGATGAAAAGAAACAAGTTATTCTTGAATCTATGGAATTTCCTGAACCTGTTATTCAGTTAGCAGTAGAACCAAAATCTAAAGCAGATCAAGAAAAAATGGGGATAGCACTTCAAAAGCTTGCTGAAGAAGATCCTACTTTTAAAGTTCACACAGATCATGAAACAGGTCAAACTGTTATTTCTGGTATGGGTGAATTACATCTTGATGTATTAGTTGATAGAATGAGAAGAGAATTCTCTGTTGAATGTAATGTTGGTAAACCACAAGTTGCTTATCGTGAAACAATAAAGAAAGCAGCTGATTGTGAAGGTAAATATATTAAACAATCTGGTGGTCGTGGACAATATGGACATGTTTGGGTTAAGTTTGAACCAAATCCTGATAAGGGATACGAATTTGTTGATGCAATTGTTGGAGGAGTTGTTCCTCGTGAATATATTCCAGTTACTGATAAAGGATTGCAAGAAGCTCTTGCTTCAGGTATTTTAGCAGGATATCCAATGATTGATGTAAAATGTACTTTATTTGATGGTTCTTATCATGATGTTGACTCTAGTGAAATGGCATTTAAGATTGCTGCATCTATGGCATTAAAAGAAGCTAAAAATAAATGTAATCCTGTTCTTCTTGAGCCAATTATGAAAGTAGATGTTGATGTACCTGATGAATATTTTGGTAATGTTATGGGTGATATTACATCACGTCGTGGACGTCCACTTGGTCAAGAATCTAGAGGTAATGTTATTAGATTATCTGCAATGGTACCTTTAGCTGAAATGTTTGGATATGCTACTTCATTAAGAAGTAATAGTCAAGGACGTGGAAATTTCGTTATGACTTTCGATCATTATGAAGAAGTACCTAAGAATATTGCTGATGAAATTATTAAAAAAAGTGGTAATTAATTAGTTATAAATAATTGTAATAACAGAAATTTTATTTATTTCTGATTATTAAAAAATAGTTGATAATTTATCAATTATTAGATAAAATATAGTAGTAATATAAAAAAGGAGGAAAATATAAATGGCAAAACAAAAATTTGATCGTAGCAAGCCACATGTTAATATTGGTACAATTGGACACGTTGACCATGGTAAGACAACATTAACTGCGGCTATTACAAAGAGACAATCAGAAAAATTTGGTGGAGATTTTGTTGATTATGCTAATATTGACAAGGCACCAGAAGAAAGAGAACGTGGAATTACAATTAATACTTCACACGTTGAATATCAAACAGCAACTCGTCACTATGCACATGTTGACTGTCCAGGACATGCTGACTATGTTAAAAACATGATTACAGGTGCAGCTCAAATGGATGGTGCAATACTTGTTATTGCTGCAACTGATGGACCAATGGCACAAACTCGTGAACATATTTTGTTATCACGTCAAGTTGGTGTACCAAAGATGGTTGTATTTATGAACAAATGTGATCAAGTTGATGATCCAGAATTACTTGATTTAGTAGAAATGGAAATTCGTGACTTGTTAAATGAATATGGATTTGATGGAGATAATACTCCAATTATTCGTGGATCTGCATTAAAAGCACTTGAAGGTGATCCTGAAGCTGTTAAAGCAATTGATGAATTAATGGATGCTGTTGATAGCTGGATTCCAACTCCAGAGCGTGATAATAACAAGCCATTCTTAATGAGCATTGAAGATGTATTTACTATTACTGGACGTGGAACAGTTGTTACAGGACGTGTTGAACGTGGACAATTAAAACTTAACGATACTGTTGAAATCGTTGGTATTAAGCCTACTAAATCAACAGTTGTTACTGGAATTGAGATGTTCCGTAAACAATTAGATTATGCTGAAGCAGGAGATAATGCTGGTGTATTATTACGTGGAATTTCTCGTGAAGAAGTTGAACGTGGGCAAGTTCTTGCAAAACCAGGATCAGTTACTCCACATAAGAAATTTAAAGCTCAAGTATATGTTCTATCTAAAGAAGAAGGTGGACGTCATACTCCATTCTTTGCAAATTATCGTCCTCAGTTCTATTTCAGAACTACTGACGTAACTGGTGTTATTGAACTTGAACCAGGTGTAGATATGGTTATGCCAGGTGACAATGTTTCAATTACTGTTGAACTAATTCATCCAATCGCTATTGAAAATGGTACTAAATTCTCTATCCGTGAGGGTGGAAGAACTGTTGGTGCTGGTAGCGTAAGTGAAATTATTGAGTAATATAATATTTGCAAATAAAAACTGTTAATTATAATATTAACAGTTTTTTTATCTTATAGGAAAGTTCAAACTATAGAAAAATAATAAAAAAAGAACAATAAAAAAATACCAGGCATGTAA
>CALVJN010000013.1 GCA_944332205.1 uncultured Bacilli bacterium
ATTATTTTCTAAAAAATATTTCCATTGTTCAAAAGTATGTATTTCCAAATTATGATCAAATCCATTATATTTATTTACTTCATGAAACAAAAATTTCCAGCCAGCACTAGATTTTCCTATGTGTAATGGTGGAGTTATTGTAGGTTTCTTTTTAACTACATAATAATTTGTTCCCATATTATCTATTCTCCTTTATCAAAATTTAAAATTCTATCTCTTTGCATACTTCTTAACATAGAAGATAAAATTACCTCTTTGTCAGCTTTTAATTCTAAATGTTCTTTTGCTTTATTTATAATATCTTCTTTTTGTTGCAACTTTTCTTTTAACTTTTGATTTTCTTCAGCATTTGCTTTTAAAAGTATTTCGTGCGTTTCTAGGCTTCCTTTTAGTTGTTTATTTTCTTTTTGTAAATTATTTAAAAACTCAATAAAATCTTGTACACTATTAACACCATCAAATTTATTGTTTAAAACAAAAAACTCCTTTGTTTTAGTGTTCAAACTAAATACTAATATTTCATCTATACCTTTTACGCAAATTTTTTCTTCATTCATTACTTATCACTCCTAATTAATAAAATCAAAAATTGTAAGTTGTTTTTCATCTTTCCGTTCTTCATTCTTTCCAACATATTTTAATAAATTATCATTATAATCAATTTTGTTATTGTCCATCCATTTTTTTACTATTTCATAATTTCTATTTGCCAATTTTGTATGCCAGATTAACATTCTAATTGAATACTTAACTTTCTTATTTACTTTTATTTCTTTCATATTTTTGCTTCCTTACATTAATAATTTTAGCTATCATTAGACCTATTTTGGTTAATTCTTTATTTTTGAATATTAAATGTTTGTTTTTTGCTACTAGCTTGTCTTTATTTTCTACTAAAATTAAATTATCTGAATTAAAATTACTTTTATTCTTATCCAAAAACATAACTGAATGATTCTTTGGTATTTTTCCATTCGTTTGTTCATAAATATAAATTTGTTTATGCTGATAAACATTCGGTTCTGCAACTTTTATATATGTATAACCATCTTTACTTATAAATTCATATCCAATATTTTTTTTATTATGTGGTATCTGTTTTTTAAAAAAACGTGTACTTATACCACTTTTAAGGTTGTGTCTCTTTTTGTATTGTTGGATTTGTTTTATTGTTATTTGCCTGTTAAACTTTTGATTTATTAAATTAGTTAATTTTTCTGAAGAAATACCTTTTACATTTTCTTTTATAAAGTTCTGTTCTTCTAAATTAAATAATTTATTCATTATTAATACCTATTAAAGATAAAGTTTTTTTGTCTTTTATTTCATTTTCATTTACTAACTTTGCAGCCTTAATACACGTATTTGCATTGTTTATTATTTGCTGAGCTAATTGTGTTACAGCGTATGATTTTCTTATTTCTGTATTTAAATCTTTTTGATTATTATTTAAATTAGAAAGCTGCTCAAATAAATAATCATTTAGCGACTGTAATGTGTTATCTTTTTTTTGTTCTTTTTTCATAATTACCTCTTCATTATATTTTATTAAAAATACATCTCTATCATTATTTTCTAAATATTCTTTTAATTTTTTTCTTGCTCTTGAAACTCTAACTCTTATCATTTCTTTCGTTACACCTAATTTATTTGCTACTTCTTCTAAAGTGTGTTCTCTAAATCCTTCAATACCATAATACATTTTTATTGATATTTTATCTTTCTCATTTTTTAAATTGTTTATAGCATTTATTAATTTTTCGATTTCCAACTTTTTTTCGATTTCTTTCTCAATATTTACATTTGGATCTGCTATAAAATCTCCATATTCTGTTTTATTTTTATAATCTTCATTAACAATATAATTTAATGAAATATCAGTTCCATTTGGATTAAATCTTTTTGGCATTGTTTTAAGATATAAATGTCTTGCAATATTATTTTTTATACAAACACAAGCAAAAGAACTGAATTTAGTATCTTGATTTGTGTCATAGTTTTTAGAGGCTTTTATTAAACCATCTAGCCCATAATCATAATAGTTTTGAAATTCATCATCAGTATTCCAAGATAACTTCATTTTTTTTATTACCAAATAAATCAGCCCCAAATTGTTAATTATAAGATTATTTCTTTCTTCATCACTCACACTACACCTCTTTTATTATATATATAAACCATTTTAAAAAATCTTTTTGGCTTCTAAATTGTGTCTCATATTTTTTTAATCTACTTTTAAAATGAATTTTTTGATATTTATCTGCATTTTTATAAATTTCTCTGAATTTATCTATTTCTTCAAATAAATATTCACTTATGTGTTTCATTAATATACTCCGCAAATTTAGGGTCAAATTTTTTAATTACTATTTTTGCTGTTTCCCAGTTATTTTCTAAGATTTTATTCTTTTGTTTTTGTTTGTCAATAATTCTTAATAATGCAACAATAATTAACATTAAAATTAATGAAAATTCTCTCATAACGTAATTCCTCTCTTTCTTATTTACAACATATTTACAATGTTTCATAAATATGGAAATATAATTCTATATTATATTTACCTATTAAAAATCCTTTTTTTCTATGATTTTTCAAGCTTATTACAACATTTTTTATAATGAATACTTTTATTAATTTTTTATCATTTTTTTTTATACTTTTTGGGATTTTAGGACTAAACTAATCCCTGGTCTAGAATAAGAAAAATTGACCCAAACTTGTCCTAAAATTTTACATAAAATAAGTAGGCGGTTTTATGAAAATTGGGATTTTTTAATACATTAAAATTCAATATCATTTACAATTCTTTTTCTTGCTTGTGAATTTTTTTTAACATAAATGCTTGTAGTTTTTGGGTTTTCATGTCCAAGAAGATCCTGTAGAGTTAAAGTATCACCAGGGTGTTTTTCTAAAAAACGATCTGCAAATAAATGCCTAAAACTATGAGCATGAACAATTGATTTTTTCACCTTAGCAATACTAGCTATTTTTTTTAAATGTTTCCAAAGTGTACTTGTACAAACTATTTTTTGAGGATTTGTTATACTTCGAAAAATAAAGCCTTCTTTAATTTTAAATTCTCGGCAATAATGTCGTAGTTCTTTAGCTAACTTGTCTGATATAACTAATTCTCTTTCTTTTCCTTTATTGAAAATATTTTTGTTTTCTATTTTTAAATTTTCTACTGTAAAAAATTTTAATTCTGATACTCTGATACCTGACATAGCTAAGGTTTTAATAATATAGTAATCTTGAACCATTTTTTCTTTCTTCGCTGCTCTAAGAAGTCTTTTATAATCTGCTAAAGACATGTAATCTTTATTAATAAATCTATTCTGGCTTCTTATTAAATTTAGTCTTAATTTTACATTTATAAATTTAAAATATTTGTTTAATACAGTTATCCAAAGATTTCTCGTGTTTGTTGAATTAGAAATATTATTTAAATATTTTTTATAATCTATTAACATTTGCTTATCAATAACCTTATAATCAGAAGCAAATATTAAAAAATGTAATATTGCGTTTGAATATGCTTTAATTGTAGTTTCTGCTTTTTCAGTTTCGCTTAGGAAATTATTAAAATTATTAAAATTTTCTTTAAATTCTTCTAAAGTTACTTTATTTTTTTCTTTCATGATAATTTACCAATGACTGTAAATTTGTTCTTGGTCTAGTTCTTAATTCTTTTTTTGCAATAGACAATTCATCAACACTTTTTTTTAATTTTTTTTCTAAATATGATATTTTAGTTTTAAGACCGCCAACTTTTGAACAAATTTTTTTATACCTTTTTTTTATTTCCAATTTCTCTTTTTCTAATTTTTTTATTTCTTTTTTATTTTTTGTTAATTCAGTCTTTTGATTTATACTACAATTTTCTTGTATTATTAACTGTTCTTTTAATTTTTCTAGTTCTTTTTTGTTTTTTGTTTCTCTTTCCGCTTTTCTATTACATTCTTCAATTTGTAAAACCAAATCATTTTTTAATGCATCATATTTTCTTAATTTTACAAATGAAAAATTATATATTATTTTTTTTATTATTTTAATTAACTCTTGCTGCATTCCCTTTTGTATCCTCTATTTGTTGAAAAAGCAATAAAAGAAGGTTATATTGAAGCTTGTCCATATCTCCAATAGTATCAAGTTTTAGAATCCCTTTAATTAAATTTACGCTAACTTTTTTTGAATTTATAATCGAATAAATATTATCTATTTCTACTTTATTAATTTTCTCTATCATAGTTACTCCTTACTTTTTCTTCGAATCTTTGTATTGATTTGTCATATTCAAAATTGATAATTCCAACCTCCCCGTTCCTATTTTTTCCAATTATTAATTGAATATCTGCTTTTTTATTATCCCCAAATACATTATCATTGTGTAACATTAAAACGGCTGTTCCGCTTTGCTCAAGTTCACCAGATTCTTTCAAATCTGAAATTAAAGGCCTTTTATCTTTTGTTTTGTCACTATTACGATTGATTTGTGCTATTAAAAAAATTGTACAATCGTGATCTAATGCAATTTGTCTAAGTTCTTTTGTAATTTCTGTAACGCGTTCATATATGCTTTGTCCAGGTTGTATACCTTTAATCAATCCAACGTAGTCAATAAAAACAATAGAATGAGAATTTATGCTTTCTTTTATAATTTGTGATCTTATTGTTTTAATTGTTTGACTGCCCGTTATAACTTTAAACTTTTTTCGAGATAATTCATTACATTTTTCTTTTAGTTTTTCATCTTGAAAATTTGTTGCAGGATTTTCTAAATATTTGATTTCTATTTTTGAATTTAAGCTTACTAGCCTTCTGTAAATTTGTTGTTCAGACATTTCCATGTTGAAATAAATGCAATTATATTTATCAGATAAATTATCTAAAAGATTTAATGCAAATGCTGTCTTCCCAATTCCAGGTCGTGCTGCCAAAATTACAAGATCATGTTCTTGAATATTTGCACAATATGAAAATTTTTTAAATCTAAACTCAAGTTTTTTATTTTCTTTTCTAATTATTTTATACAATTGATCACCATTTAAATAATTATTCTTTTTATTCATTGTAATTTTTTCATATTCATGTATTTTTTCTAAAAGATTTTCAACGGAAATTTTATTTTGTGTATAACTTTTTATTGAATCTAAAATTTGTGTTTCAATATAATAATTAAGTAATCTCTCTTGATAATATTCAAAATGTCCAGTAGTAGCTTCTAAACTCATGCAATCATATAAATAATCAACTATCGAGTTTGCTTCATTTTTATTTTTAAAAAGAGCTTTGTAAGTTTCTGCAATTCCTACTAGTGACACACTTTTTATTCTTGAAAATTGATCTGCAATAATTTTTAAACTTATTTTTGATTCAATACTTTTAAATGCTTCTAATGGCACACAAATGTCTTTTATTAATTCTGGTTTTAACAAAAGACAACCTATAATATTTTTTTCAAATTCCATTTTTTAAAACTCCCTATAATAGTCTGAACTTGCTTCTCTTGTTTCAGAACTTAACACTTTTTCTTCTTTGAGTTTTTTCTTTTTTTTAAAATCAGCGATGTACTGCTCAACATCTGCTACTGATTTTAATCCTTTACTTTTCCAATTAAAAATTATTTTATCAATATATTTTAATGATAGGTTTCTACTAGTTACAGCCTCTTTTACAGCTAACTTTAAAATTTCAGTTGGATATTCCCAAGAAGAAATTACTTCATATTCCATAGAACTAATTGTTCTTCCAAATTCTTCTTCTATAATTTGAAAAATACTTTCTTCTTTATTTATTTCTTCTTTATTATTACTACTACTATTTACTATACTATTCTCTACTATACTGGGTTGACCATTGGTTGACATTTGGTATACCATTGGTTGACCAAGATTATAAACCCCTGATGAATTAATAGATAATTTTTCTTTTTTATCTTGATAAATGGTAGGAACATATCTATCCTTCCTAATATAATTATTTAATCTCCAATGACGGATAACAATAACACCATCATCAAATAAAAGAAAGAAACCTCTTGCTACTAAAATATTTACATCATCTTTATTTGCCTTTGATATATCCATAATTTTTCTAATATTTGCTACAAAACCATCGTCATCCGCTCTCATACTTGAATGAAAATATAAATTTTGAGCGGTTACTGGTAAATCTAAAAAACAATCTGTATCAACTACACTTAAATCAAGCATTCTTTTTCTAGCCATACTCACCTCAAAACTTTACTTTTTTATTAAACTCTGATATAATATAAATGTTCATTTTGAACAAGGGACCTTTGGTTTGTGTTTGGTCCTTTTCTTTTTGCAATTTTTTCAATTTATCACCCTAAATTTCGTTCACAAAAATATTCATTTTTTCCAGAGTTAATACATTCATTTATAGCATTTTTAGTTACAATATTAAGTAATAAAATTAATCCTAATATAATAGCTATTAGTAAAATCATATATAAAAAATGTGATTTCTTTTTTTTATTTTGTTTATTTTTTTCTTTAATTTTATCTAATTGTTTTAACATTCTATATTCATCGTTTATTTCTTTATGATTTTCATGTATTTTATTTAAAAGTTTTATTTCTTCTTCCTTTTCTTTTTTTTTCTTTTCTTTTTCTATATCATTTATGTTCATATTATATTCTCCTTTAATTAATGATATTTTTCTTGTATAAGTTGTGTAATTTCTTTAATCATTTCTAGTTGTCTTTCTTTTGTAGGCAGATTTATTACAACTATCTTCAAATTCATTTATAAAAACCTCCACAATATTTTATTCTTTTTTTAGTTGGTTGCTTTTTTTCTAACAATTATTTTTTGTAAATAATGTTTATAAAATATATATTTATTTTGGAAAATTAACTTATCTTGTATTTCTCTTTTTTTTTTCTTATAATGATTTTGAAAGGAGGTATCATTCTGGGAAAAATATTAAACTACTTATTGGATAATTGGATTGCTGTTTTATCATTATTTATTTCTGTAGCTACTTCTTTATATACTTTTTTAACTAATAAAATGAACTTAGAATTTAATATTCAACATTCATCTCAATTCAAGGATGAATACAATAATCCTATAATTGTCTCTTGTACAATAAATAATAAATCACAAAGCAACATTTCAATTAATTCAATCGAATTAAAATTAAATAATAAATTCTATCAATCCATAAGAACTCCTATACAACTTGGCACAGTAAGCTTTACAGTTTTTGATCATGATGTTAATGAAACCAATCAATCAATAAAGTTACCTTTAAAACTTGAATCGTATGATAGCGTTAATACAAGCTTGTTATTTCCAATTCCAAAAGAAATAATAATACCTAAAAAAATGAAAATTATCGTTTATACTTCTCGTGGAAAAAAAACACTATCTGTTATTCTCAACAATACTATAAATTAAAGCAATAACTGATAAAATTAATGCTATTATTTCCATTTCTGCCTCCTATTTTTTTCATATATTACTTTATCCCTCTTTACTTCACTTTTTTTATTTTTTTATCTGCAATCTGTCATATACTTTTGTAAAAAAAGAAGCAATATTTACATTATAATATTCTAGTAAAATATTGAGAATATAGATTTTCATCGAACTATTTCCATTTTCATATTTACTTAAAGTATCTTTATTTATATGTGTGTCTTCAGATACTTTTAATAATGAAAACTCCTTGCTTCTTCTTATATCAGCTAACTCTAACCCTATTGCTTTGACTAGTTTTGTTTTCATTCTTACCTCCTTACAACACAATGTTATCATGACAAAATGCAGAAGTCAATACATTTTTTCTGCATTTTGTCATTTTTTTATTGAAAAAAATTTTTTGCTATTATATAATAATATTTAGAAAGGAGAGCTTATGGCAGAATTTTTTAGTAAAAATTTAAAATTTTTGAGGGAAGAAAAAGGGCTTTCTCAAAATAAGCTTGCCGAAAAAATAGGAGTTAATCAAACAACAATTGCTAGATGGGAGGATGATAATAGAGTTCCCACAATAGACAATGCTATTGATGTTGCATCTGCTTTAAATATACCTCTCGAAATTTTGTTGGGCAAAGATTTAACAAAAGAAAAAAAGAGTTATTTCGACGAACTTGAAGTATTATTTAGTAAAAATAAAGAAATATTAACAGATGATGACAAAGATTATATTAAATTTATTATAGAAAAAAGAAAAAAAGAAATAGACAAAGAACTTGATAGAGAGTAAATCTAATTAATGAGTATGCTGCTAGTACAGATACTACAAAAAGGGGTAAAACATGGGAATAATTGACCTATTAAACAAAGATATAACGCAACAAGAACTGTTAAATCACTATCATGCTAATATAACTTATATAGAACTGCCAAAATTTTTCTATGGTTTAGTTTTTGGTTATAGAGGAATATACAACATATACATAAATAAAAATTTATCTTATTATAAAAAAAAGAAAGCAATTCTTCATGAACTTGCTCATATCGAATTAAACCATTTAAATAATGACTTATTTGTTTTTTCTATCGAAGGAATTGAAGATGAAGCAGATAAATATGTCAAGTTTTTAATAGAAAGGAAAGTTTAATAATATGATATATTTTTTTATAATAATAATTATACTTATTTGCTATGTTAATTATAAAAAATTAAAAAGATTATCACAATACATAGTTTTTTTAGAAGATGAATATTACAATTTAATATTAATTTTAAAAAAATCTACGCCAGATAAACGTGAAGAAATATTAAAAAAGGCTGTACAAACTACTTTATTTAAAAAAATAAAATATGATAAAGCTGATAATGTTGGAAGATTTAAAATGATGCATGAAGAAAATAATTTTCAAGCTCATTGTGATAATGATGATAAACGACCGATAGGAATGTAATAAAAAAGACCTCGTACCGCAAATACGAAGTCAAAAATTTGAAAAACTACTTAGCAACCAACTAAAACTAAAATAATAATATAGAGTTTTCTATAATATCATTATAGGAGTTTTTCTATTACATTGTATCATAAAATTAAATGAAAAGGAAGTGGTAATAATGAAAATTGGAGCAGTTTATATAAGAGTATCTACTGAAGACCAAGCACGTGATGGTTACTCATTAGATGCACAATTAAAAGCAATTAAAAAATATGCACAAAGCAATAATATTATTATAGAAAGTAAATATATTTTCTGTGATGAAGGAATCTCTGGTAGAAAAGCAGAAAAGCGTCCTGCTTTTATGGAAATGATAAAGCAAGCAAAATCAAAACCAAAAAAATTTGATTTAATACTTGTTCACAAGTTTGACCGATTCTCTAGAAACCGAGAAGATTCAGTTGTTTATAAAGCTCTTTTAAAAAAAGAATACAATATTCCAGTAATTTCTATTTCTGAACCGCTTGATCCAGATGATAAAATGAGCGTAATTATGGAGGCATTTCTTGAAGCTATGGCAGAATATTACTCTCTTAATTTATCTGGTGAAGTAAAAAAGGGGCAATTAGAAAAACATTCAAAAGGACAACTACAAACAAGACCATCATTTGGATATAATGTATCTAATAATCGTTTAATAATAAATAATAGCGAAGCTAAAATTGTTAAATTAATATTCGAACAATATACAATTGAACACTTATCAATGATGCAAATTTGTAAAAATTTAAACAATTTAAAAATTAAAACAAAAAGCGGAAACAGTTTTGAAAATAGAACAATTTATTATATTTTAAACAATCCAACTTATATTGGTAAATTAAGATATACACCTAATAAAAGAAAAGGTACTTATTCGTTTGATGATTTAAATACAATTATTGTAAATGGAGACCATGAACCGATTATTAATATAGAACTATGGAATATGACACAAAATGAGCTTGCAAAAAACAATAAATGGAAGAAACCAAAACAACATATAGATGTTGATCCAAAAACTTGGATAAAAGGTATTGTAAGATGCAAAGATTGTGGATGTACGATGGTAATGAATGGTAAAAATAAGATACGTTGCAATGGTTACAATAAAGGTAAATGTAATAATAATGTAATGATAAATGTACAGGATATTTATAAACTCATAATAGAAACTATAAGAGAAACAATTACGCATGGCATCATTAACAATATTATTGAAAAAAAAGAAAAATGTGCAACTAATCAATATGAAATATTAATAGATAAACTTTACCAATTAAAAGAAAAAGAAAAACGCATAAAAGAAGCATATCAGGATGGTATTGACACCAAAGAAGAATACAAAGAAAACAAACGCATGATTTTAAAGGAAATAGAAAAGATAAATAAAGAAATTAAAAATTTAGATAATTCGAAGCAAGAAAAAGAAAGAAAAAAAGAAATTATTGAAAATGGCAAAAAAGTTTATGAAATTTTATTAAATGATAAAATATCAATAAAAGAAAAAAACGATGTAGTTCATCATCTAATAAATAAGATTGAATTTGATAAAAACAATAATCTTTTAGAACTTTACTATAATTAAAAGTCTCTTTAACAATACGTTCCACCATATTGTGTTACAAGATATTTTGCCATTCTTAAATCTTTTTGTTTAATGTTTATAGGATATTGTAATTTTTTTTGATACTGCCACATATTACATATTCCCCCTATCCCATGGCCATGGTTGCTGTACCCATCCAAATGGTACATTATTTAATGACATACTATTAACATTTATAGCCGAATATCTATTTTCATAATCTGCTAATAATTTATTATATGAATTTCTTAACATTGTGAATTGATTAAACATTTCTCTATCATTTGGATAATTATCTAAGTATAAATTCAATTCATGCATTGCAAACTGTATTTGATCTAAGTTAAATAATGCTTCCTCTTGTTCATTTTTTGGCTCTATTATTGCTGGTTGATAGTTTTTATATTGCTGGTATAAATTTTTAAATAAATTTCCTTTAATAAATCCTTCGTATGGACCATATAAAATATTATTAGCTATATTAGTATTAATCATATTATTATTTAATCCAAAATTATTTTCATTGTTAAAATTTTCCTCTCTAAAAAAACTTTTATTTAATGTATTATAATAATTGAAATTATTCATTAAAACCTCCTCAATTTAATTTATGTGTTATTGTACCTAATGTATGGGGGAATGACTATTTTAATAATTTATTTTAACTTTAATTTTATTATTAAATAAAAAATTAATACTTAAGATAATTATTAATATTGATATAACTTTTTAATTATTAAGTGATTATACACGTTATTTTGTACCAGTTCATAATACTTTAAAATGCATAAAAAAAACAACTTTAAACATAAAAGTTGTTCTATTTTATATAAATATGGGGCGAAATATGGGGATCGAACCCATGCATACCGGAGCCACAATCCGGCGTGTTAACCACTTCACCAATTCCGCCATAACAAAAATACTATTTTATTTTATCAATAAATAGCTAAAATTTCAAGCTTTTTCAAAAGAAATTAAAATATATTTGATTATATGATATTTTTTTACTAAAACACATTATATTTTTAGAAAAATAGACTTTATTAAATTTAATATTAAAGTCTAATATCCTAATATAAAAAACCTCACTTCTTTTATTTAAGAAGTGAGGTTTATATTATAATATTGTTTTTCAAATTACTTATTAAATTATTATTTAATAAATATCATTTATTCAGTTAATCTTCAAAAAAATCATCAAAATAGTTATCATCATCTTTTTCTGTTTCATCTAATGTTAAATCAGTTGCTATTTTATTGTTTCTATTGTTGATAGTTACATCTTCATTTAATTTTGTTAAATTGATAGCACTATTAGCCTCTTTATACGATATTTTCCCATTATTTAAATCATTAAAATTAATAAATTTTGCATTATTACTTTCTTTTCTTCCTAATGTATTAAACTCTTGATTGTATTTTTCGTTAGAGTTATTTTGCAAATTATTTACATCTGCATTATATAGAAATTTCCATTTTTTGGGTTTTAAATGTTTTTCTTCGATTGAATCATTATTGTTATTTTCACCTATGTTTGGAAACATATCTATTAAATTTCCATTTGATATTCTTATATTATTTTCTGGATTTATTAGTTGTCCAAAAATATCAGTATTTTTTGGCTTTTCAATGTCTATTTTCTTTCTAGTATCGTACATTGGTGCTCCAAATAAATATTCATTATTTTTTCTACTACTATTTTCAGTACTGTCATCATTATTGTTTATGTCTTCTCTTGATATTTTAGGATTATTTCCTGAACTCATTAATTGACCAAAAATATCAGTGCTTTTTGGCTTTTCTAACTCTATATTTCTTCTAGTGTCATACATTGGTGCTCCAAATAAATACTCATTATTTTTTCTACTACTATTTTCTGTACTATCATTATTATCGTTTATAGCTTCTCTTGATATTCTAGGGTTATTTCCTGAATTCATTAATTGATCAAAAATATCAGTGCTTTTTGGCTTTTCTAACTCTATATTTCTTCTAGTGTCATACATTGGTGCTCCAAATAAATACTCATTATTTTTTCTACTACTATTTTCTGTACTATCATTATTATCGTTTATAGCTTCTCTTGATATTCTAGGGTTATTTCCTGAATTCATTAATTGATCAAAAATATCAGTGCTTTTTGGCTTTTCTAACTCTATATTTCTTCTAGTGTCATACATTGGTGCTCCAAATAAATACTCATTTTGATTATCTGTTACATTATAATTTTTATTATCATTTGAGTTTCTGCTTTGTTCTTTTACATCATCTAAAATTAATGAATTTCCTATTGAGTCTATTTGCTTATCAAAAATATTATCTGATTTATATTTTATGTTTTCTTTTTCTCGCTCTTTTTCATCTAGTGTATTAGAAAATTCTCCTCCTAATAGTATTTTGTCAGCACCACCAGGTTTTAATTCTGTAGTTACCGTATAAGTTTTGGGCATTTTAATAGTTGGCTCATTTTTTTTAATTATTTCTATTCCACCGGAAAGGAGTAAATTATCAAGGCTTTTTGAATCATTATTTTGATTAAACTTTTCATTAAACCCTCTTGATATTGCCGTTGGTCCTATTTTAGCAAATTTATTTAATGTTTTTTCACTTAAAATTGTTTTTACTGGTTTATTTTCATCCATTGTTCTTTTATCAATTGCTACAGGTATAGTATTTAATTTTTTCAACTCATCATTATTTTGAATAGAATTTCCAGCTTCTTGTTCATACCTTGTTGGTGCTATTTCTTTTCTCCATTCCTCTACAGGCTTTTCACCTTTTTCTTCTAATATAATATCGTTAAACTCTTTATCAAATCTTGGAAGTTCTTTCTTTATAACGTCTGGATAAATATTTTTACTATTCTCTATTGCTTTTCGTATATCAAAAATATCCATATATTCGCGATTATCGTATACCGTATATGAAAATGCTTGTTTTAAAAGAGTTAAACAAACGTCTGGATATCTTGACCCTAATGCAAAAATTCTTTTATATTCACTAGTTATATCTACAATAAAACTCATTATTCTTTCCTGTATAAATGGAGTATATTTCATTTTTCTTGCTGTTTGCTTCTCGAATTTAGGCAATGTTCCCATCATTATTTTTATAGTTTCTTCTCGTGTTGGTTCTGGAACTTCTATTTTTTGAAATCTTCTAGTAAAAGCTTTATCGCGTAAAATGTACCTTTCATATTCTTCAGTCGTAGTTGCTCCGATTACTTTTATACTACCACGACCAAGCCCTTCTTTAAATATATTAGCAAAGTCAAGTGATGAAGAGTCTGTTGATCCAATTAACATGTGTATTTCATCAATAAACAAAATAACTTTCTCTCTTTTTTTTAGTTCATCAATCATTTTTTGAACTTTGCTTTCACCACTTGGCATTGTACCTAAAAGTGATGCTGTTTTTATATTTATGATTGTATACCCTTTTAAAGCATCTGGAATATCATTTTTTTGTATTCTATATGCAAGTCCTTCTACGATGGCCGTTTTTCCGATTCCTGGTTTTCCTATCAATATAGCAGATTTTTCAGGAGTTAATAGAACAAGAATTAATTCTTTAATTTGTTTATCTCTACCAATAGCAGGATTTGTTATAAATTCATTTTCTGTTACATTTTCACCATAACGATCTAGTACACTAAAATTGGCTTCAAAATTAATTAGTTTCTCATCCATATAACATTCCTCCTATTTTTATTAATTATATCATATATTTTTGTTATTTATATATTTTTATTACTTATTTTTTACAAAATAAAAGTCCATGTATAAATGGACATTTTAATTATCGTATTTTTTTATCAATTAGTTCCAACATTCTTTGTGGATTATCTATTAATTTTAAATAGATATCAATATGTTTTCGTAGTTCTTTTATTAACCTTATTTCTTCATTGGACATTTTTATACCATAAGTCTTGTTTTTGTCACTTACTACATAAGTATCATTTCCAATAAGGTAATCCAAATCAACTTTAAATAAATTCGATATATCTATTAAAGTTTCAAGTGACGGTACTCTAGTTCCTTTCTCATAACAACAAATACTTACTTTAGTGACATTTATTGCATCACCTAATTCTTTTTGTGTCATTTTGTTTTCTTTTCTTAATTCTTTTAATCTTCTTCCAAACAAAACCATTATATCACCACTTTCTGGTAATTCCATTATATTTAATAGAGAAGTTGTTTTGTTTGAAGTTAACTAAATAGGAATTTTTATTTACTATCCGATGATAAGAAAGTTATTTTTTCAGCTACTACTTCAACATAATACTTTTTACTTTCATTTTCTTTTTCAACTATTTTACTTTGAATTCTTCCTTTAACACCAACAATATTTCCCTTTTTACAATATTCAACAGTAGATTTTGCTATTGAATCCCATAGCACACAATTAATGAAATCTGTTTCATATTCACCATTCATATTTTTAAAGCTACGTGGTATTGCTAAAGTAATGTTTGAAACATTTTTATTTGTTCCTACCTCGATTAGTTCTGGATCTTTAACTAATCTTCCAACCAAAACTATTTGATTTAAAATATTCTTCCCTCCTTTCGCTATATTACTCTATCATTGTTTTTTTATTCGTTCAAATTAAATAAATAAGAAATTTAGATGATTAAAAAAAGAAAAAAAAGAATTTCTATAATAGAAAATTCTTTATTTAATAATAAAATATCTCAATTATTAAAAATATATATTTTTTTATTATTCAATACTTTCTAAAATTCTTTTAACCGCCTTAATAGGTAACAGTGCACATTTTTTTCTACTTGGTTGTTTATATATTTCATTATAAATATTTAGTTCTCCTAGTAAATCTTCATCATATGGCATTTCATTTATCATTCTTTCAAAATTGTCAATCATAATTTCTGCTTCTTCAATATTTTTCCCTTTTAATTCTTTTGACATAACTGATGCTGTTGAGGTACAAATTGCACATGCTTCCCCATCAAACTTAATATCTTCTAAAATGCCATTATCAATTTTTACTGCGACATCAATATTGTCAACACAAGATTCATTTCTTGAATTTTGCCTTTTGTAACTATCATCTTCTGGAATTCCCCTATTTGATGGATTTTGATAATTATCCAAAATAAGTTCTCTTTTCTTTTTACTATCCATTTTTACTCTCCTTTAATTATATATTTATTATACTACAGTATCTAATATTTTATCTTGATCTTTTAACGCTTCAACTAATCTATCAATTTCTTCTTTTGTATTGTATAAGTATAAACTCACTCTACAGGTATTACTTACGCAAATTACTTCTTGTAGCATTTTAGCGCAATGATTACCAGCTCGTATACAAATTTTAAATTGATTTAAATAAATAGCTACATCCTGACTAAAATATTTTCCTACATTAAAAAGTAATACACCGGATTTGGTATTTTTATTATATATATTTATGTTTGGTATGGTACTAAGTTTTTCAATCAAATATTTTTTTAACTCTATTTCATATTTATGAATTTTATCCATTCCTATTTTATCTAAATAGTCAATAGCTGCTCCCATTCCAATTACACCAGCAATATTTCTAGTTCCCGCTTCTAATCTTGCTGGTAAAGCCTTTAACGTATATTCTCCATTGCTTGAAAAAGTTTCGTTCATTCCTCCGCCATATTCCATTGGCACAATCTTTTCTAAAAGTTCTTTTTTACCATATAATACACCAACACCGGTTGGTCCTAACATTTTATGTGCTGAAATACCCATAAAACTTATATTATATTTTTCAACATCTATTTTTAAATGTCCAATGCTTTGGGTAGCATCTAAAACAAATAAAATTTTTTTTCTTTCACATAACTTTCCTATCTCTTCTACTGGACGTACATCTCCAATAGTATTAGTTATATGGGCAATTGCTATAACTTTAGTCTTATTAGTTATTTCTTTTTCTATATTTTCTACAGTAACTTCATAGTCTTCAGTTAAGTCAGCATACTTTATCGTAAATCCTATTTTTTTAGACAAATTAATCCAAGGTAGTATATTTGAAGCGTGTTCACCTTTAGTAAGCAATACTTCATCATTTTTTGTTAAAAAATTGCTCATAAATCCAAAGATTATCATATTAAAGGCTTCTGTAGACCCTTTAGTAAAAATTATTTCTTCTAATCTTTTAGCATTTATAAATTTTCTTACTTTTTCTCTTGCACCTTCATATTCTTGATCTACTTTTAGACTGTTGTCATAATCGCCTCTATGTGCGTTTGCAGTATATTTTGTATAATAATCAACAATTGCATTAATAACCGAATTTGGTTTCATCGTAGTTGCAGCATTATCAAGATAAATAAGACCACTTTTAAATATTTCAAAATCTTCTCTATTCAATAAATACACCTCCAATATTTTTATATATTTTATTAAATAAATTCAATACTTACTGTTATCTATTAATAATTTATTCAAGAATTGTCTTCATACTCATTTAAAATGTATCATAAAAAAATATTTAATTTGTTCTAATAATCTATAATACTCTTAATCTATATTTAAATTCATTATATCACAAAAATATAATTTAGTTAAATTTTATGAATAATTAATTAAAAATTTACACAATATAATAATGATATTGCTGAATTCACACCAAAAATGCTTTATGCATTTTATTTTTTTTGTTAAAATATTTTTGAGGTGATTTTATGGATTGTGTTTTTTGCAAAATAATAAAAGGTGAAATACCTAGTTACACTTTATATGAAGACGATTTAATAAAAGTATTTTTGGATATTAATCCTTCCACTAATGGTGACTGTCTAATTGTTACAAAAGAACATTATGAAAACTTTTTAGATATACCAGAATATTTAATTTCTCATATTCACAAAATAAGTATTAAAATGTATTCTATTTTAAAAGAAAAATTGGATACCGACGGATTAACACTTATTCAAAATAATTTTTATGGACAAGATATTAAGCATTATCACGTACATCTTACCCCAAGATATAAAAATGATAAGTTAACTCATTCTTATAATAAAGAAATTATATTAGAGCTAAAAGAAGTTTTTGAGAAAATTAAAAGTGCATAACTGCACTTATTTTATTTTAAAAGCTTTTTTTATTATTTGTACATATTTATTTTCTTGTTTTTTCTTTTCTATATCAATTAAAACATAAATTGGTTTATGATCAGATATATCTTCGCTGTCAATAATTCCTGATTCAACTATTTTCCAATCTTTTGGTATAAATATATGATCAATTGTACTTTTTTTACCATTTGGTGCCATATAAGTATTATTTTTTATATTTACTTTTTTCATTGCTTTTTCTTCAAGACTAAGAACAAAATTTTTAAAGTCCGAATCTTTTTCATTCATATTAAAATCACCAGTTAACACAGTTGGATATCTTTTTTTGTATTTAAATATTATTTTTTTTAATTTTTCTAACTGTCTTTTTTTTATTGAATGTATTTTGTAATCCAAATGAGTGTTAAATACTATTATTTTTCCTAATTCTTTATCAGATATTGTTATCATTGTAACAATTCTTGGCGTTATAGATTTGTTTATAATTGAATTTTTTAAATCTTTAAAGTTATTAGCTAACCATGGCAACCAAATTGTTTTATTAAATCTTACTATTTTGTTAGTTATTATTATATTATTTTCATTATATTTAAATTTTGATAATATTCCATTACCATAACGATATTTTCCGTAAAATTTATAATTTGTCAATTTTTGCTTTAGAGTCTTTTCGTATTCTTTAGTTAATTCTTGTGTCCCTAAAATATCTATTTTTTCTTTTTTTATTATGTTAACTAAAATATTTGCATTTTTTTCTTTTTTTGATTTTTCTCCATTTTTTATGTTAAAACTTGCAATTTTTAAGTTCATAATAAAACCTCTTTCTAATTTTTTATAAATATATTATAGCAACTGTTTAAATATTAATAAAGTGTAATTAAAAAAGTAAGCTATTAATGCTTACTAAAATGTATTATACATTTTTAAAAAGAAACACATCCACCTATTATTATTGCTAATAATATATATATTACGATAACAATAACATAGTTGTTATGTTTTGGACAGTTATTTTCAACAGTTTGCAAGTTGATTCACCTCCTTATTACATGTAGGCACCTAGAATTATTACTAGTAAGATGAACAATACTAAAACTATAGCAGATGATGAAACATAATTACCCATAATTTAGTCCTCCTTTTTTTATTACTCACATTATTTTATGGAATTTCAAAAAAAATGTTCGGACTGTGTGAAATTTATTTAAAATAATTGTTAATTTTGACAATATTTGTTATGATAGTAATATACTTTATGAAAGGAGAAGAATATGAAAAAAATAGTTATAAGTATGTTAGTAGTATTACTTTTAATAACAGGTTGTGGTAAAGTTCCTGTACTATCCAATGGAGAAGAAGCAGTTATTACTCTAGAGGATGGTGCTATTTCTGTAGATGAATTGTATCAAGAAATGAAAAATAAATATGCATTAAGTGTATTGATTGATATGTTAGATGAAAAAATTCTTGGAAATAAATATCCAGAAACTGATGATGAAAAATCTTATGTTTCAAATATGGTAAGTCAACTTCAACTATACTATGATTATTATTACAACACACAATTTTCGTCTTTTGAACTTTTCATTCAATCTCAATATGGTGCAAATAATACCCAAGAGCTTGAAGAAATATTTTCTTTAGATTATAAAAGAAATCAAGCTATAGAAGATTATGCTAAATCAATTGTTACTGATAGTGAAATTGAGAAGTATTATAATGATAAAATTGTTGGTAATATTGAAGCTAGTCATATTTTAATTACTGCTGATTATGAAGATGATGCTACTGATGAAGAAAAAGCCGAAGCTGAAAAAAAAGCTTTGGAACAAGCAAAAGAAATTATTGCTAAGCTAAATAATGGTGAAGATTTTGCTACACTTGCAAAAGAATATTCAAAAGATGGTAGTGCTTCTAATGGTGGTGCTTTAGGTGAATTTAATCGTGGTGATATGGTAGATGAATTTTTTGAAGCTGCACTTGCATTAAATGTTGGAGAATATTCAAAAGAGCCTGTAAAATCAGAATTTGGTTATCATATAATTTTAAAGACTGCTCAAAAAGAAAAGCCTACACTTGAATCTGTAAAAGAAGAAGTAATTGAAACACTTGCTGAAGAAAAAATTACTGATGACGAAAATTTAAGTTACAAAGCTTTAATCGAATTAAGAAAAAATAGTGGCATGACTATTGAAGATAAAGATTTAAAAGAGCAATATGAAAACTATGTATATAATGTAACAAACTAAAAAGTTATTTAAATGATAAAGCCTCGTTTTTATGTCTAAAAACGGGGCTTTTATATAATAAAAATATATTATAAAAATAAAATTAATTTGTACTTCTACAAGTCACAAGCAATATTCTAAAATTAGAAGATATTTATAAAACATAAAACTTTTGAGAAGTATTTTATTATTAGATTTACATTAATATACTATTCATCTAAATATTCTTTAAAGCCCAAACTATACATCTTTTGCTTAATTTTAAGTTCTAATTCTTTTCCAGAATATTTTTTTGACATTCTTTTATATATTTTTTCATATTCTTTCTTTGCAATACTATTATCTTCAATAAAATTTAAACTATTAATTACAGAATTTATTAAAGATTTTTCATATCCTAAATTATTCAAATAGTCATTGATTTTATTTTTTAGAAAATATGAACTTTTTGTTTTATTTTTTTTAATTAGTTTATTAGCTATTATTATTATCCTTTCTTTTTGTAATTTCTCATTAAACATTTTAATTTTGGAAAAAACAATATTTTGATCAATTCCTTTATCAATTAACTCTTTTACTATTTTATTTGGTCCATCTTTGCTTAAATTCATTTTATCGTTAATAAACGCAGAAACATAAATTTCATCTTTTATATAATTATTTTTTTGTAGCATTTCTATTACATTTTTTATAATAGATTCATCGACTTCTTTTTTTAACAAGTATTCTTTTATTTCTTTTTTTGTTCTCATTTTATTTGCTATATATTTTAAAGCCAAATTATATGCTATATATATTAAATTTTCTTCTTCAATAATATTTTTAATATCATCAGTAATATTTTTCTTAATTAATAAATCATATTTTAAAATTAAATCTTGATGAGCAACTAAAACTCTTCCGTCTTCTAAAATAATATTATACATATCATTTTTCTTTTTTATAAATTTATTTATTTTCATATTATCACCTATAAAAATTATATCTTATTGTTCAAAAATTGACAAAATAAAAGACATTTTTTTACAATGTCTATTTTTTTATTTTTATATAACCATCAGCTATTTCTTCTAAAGCTCTTCCAATATTTTTCTTTGATACATATTTATTAATTGGCATTTGTAAATGCCCAGTTGCTGTTATCTCCTTACTTCTTCTAGCTGAAATGTGTACTAATTGATATTTTGAATCTACGATATTTAATAATTTATCAATAGATGGATATATCACTTTATCACCTTCCCTATTTTAAGAATATATTATTAATTTAATAAATTCAACAGTTTAGACAAAAATTGACAAAATAATAATTATCGCTTTACATATAATATTGAAATATTATTTATTCTACAACGATCCAAGCATTTGGAACGGGTCTAGTTTTAGCTTGGAAATTACCATTTCGTGGATTTGAAATTATTTGCCCATTTAATGACATTGCAGTAGAAGTTCCGCCATCTAAATTTGCGGCATTTATTGCTCCGTAATCTAACATAATTTGTGTTAAATCATTCATATCAGCACCGATGCTTCCTGCTTGTCTACCATCAATTACGAGCAATAAAACAATTCCATCAGCTCTTTGTCCAATTGCCGTTCTTGGTGCGTCTCCCCAACCACCATTACCTTTTACAAACGATGGATTTCCATTGACAATTAAAAATGGTCCAAAATCAACTGCATCTCTTATTCCTGCCGCAAGTGCTTGACTAGCTGTCATTCTAGATAGTATTAATTTATTATCTTTATTAAATCCAATTATTCCACCGCTATTATTGGCTCTAGAATTATTTGCAATTAATTTACCATTAGAAATAACAACACCATGTGGAACTCCACCAGTAGAGTTCCAATCTGGGTCATAAAATCCTCCTGCATTTATCGCAATAACAGCATTATATCTACTAGAAATCTCCGTTATGAATTGACCATATGAGCTTTGTAATTCATCCCCTATACCTTTAGATACTCCTAGTTTAACTTTTGAAGAATCATAAATTATTGCTAATTTTCCTTTAAATCCATCGCGTGATATATCAATTATTTTGTATAGATCGTTTCCTTCATCTTTAGTGAATATATCTCTTTCATATTCTGTCTTATAAGTTACTTGATTAAAGTTTGGCTCTGTAAAATTAATTAAATCAGGATTAGTCTCTTCACCTGTTTCTATTACAACATTATTAGCCAAAACTTTATTTACATCGTAATCATCATAAAACCAAGTTGCAAAATATTGATGATTCATTGTTGTCATTGCTGTCGTAATAAGCCAATCTTTAAATTTACTTCCAGGAAAATATAAAATAGTTACTATTGAATATCCACCTACAATATAAAAGAATGCAAAAATAGAAAGAGTTATTCTAAGACTTTTTTTCAGTCTTTTATTTATTTTATCCGTTCCAGTTTTATAGAAAAAAATACCTGTTACTAACATTACAAAGGAATAACATGCAAGTATTAATATAATTAATGATAGTGTATCATTAATTAATCTATTACTATTAACTGATACAATATATAAACTTGATAGTAATGGGAATAGAATTATTCCAATTATAATAAATAATCTACCAAGTTTTCTTTTGGGTAATTCATTTTTATTCACTACTTCCAAACCTCCTAATCACTATTTCTTCCTAGATAGAAACCATCATTATTTATGTCTATATACTCTTTATATTTTGATGCTTTGTATCTATCTACTTCTTTATATTTTTTTTCATCATCTAATTCTTCATTTTCGTCAATAATCCAGTTGTTATATTCATCTATTTTACTATTAAAGAATTCTATATCACTAACAAAACTATTTACAGTTTTCTCATAATTAATAATATAAGCATTACATTTGTTGTTAGCATCTTGATCACTATAATTTTCATTTAAACAATGGCTTTTTAAATATACTGCTGAATCTTCTACTTCAGCAACTAAGTTTTCATATTTTTTTAATTCTTCAATCATATCATCATGATTTTCTTCTATCCCAGTATAATAAGATACATATTCTGAAATATCACTATTAATCAAATCTCTTTTAGTACTAAATTCTTCAACCTTTATTTTAAATGCTTCATAAATATCCTTTATTTCATCAGCAATAATACTTTCTTCTTGAGCATTTTGAAATTTATTATCTTTATAAACTCTAGTTAAAGTAAATATTATTCCACTTAAAATAAATGTAATGCCAATTAAAAAGCTAAATAACTTTGCATATTCCCTTTTCATTCAATCACCTACTTTAGTAATATATCATTTATTAATTTTTTTTTCAATATAATTATAATGGAGTTACTCTATTATTTAAACTTGTAACAATTCCCATATATTTATTATAATGATCTTTATAATTTTCTAAAATATCGTCTGTTAATAAATTGTAAGGATATAATTTATAGTCATGTCTATAATTAGTTATTTTAGAATCAATATATACTAATTGAGCTGTTGGTTCTTCTAATGTTATGGTTGTTTGATCATCAATAGTTGTTTTCTTTACCGTCACTCCAGCCATTAATCCTGTCAATTTATTAATACCATACTGAGACGCAATAAAATTCCCAAGTGAATATATTACCATAGTATTACCTATAAAATCAATAGGCTGTACTACATGTGGATGATGTCCAATTATAATATCGACATTTAAACTTGCCAGATACTCGGCAATTATCTTCTGTTCTTCAGTTGGATTGTGAGTATATTCTTCTCCCCAATGCATAGATACCATTAATAAATCAACTTTATCTCTTAATCTTTCTATATCAGCTTTAACTAATTCTTCATCATATACTGTTATTAGATAGGGCTCATCTTTAAAGGTATTTAAACCATTTGTTGTAGTTGTATAAGCTAAAAGTGCATATGTTATTCCATTCTTTTCCATAATATTTGGAGTTATTCTATTTTCTTCACTAGAATAACTTCCTGCAGTCATTATGTTTTCTTTATTACGCCAATAATCAAGAGATGAATAAATTCCTTCTTTACCTTTATCTAAAGTGTGATTATTAGCAAGTGATACTAAATTAAAACCTAAATCTAAAAATGCATCCCCTACTTCTTTTGGAGCATTAAATCTTGGATAACTTGAAAGCCCTAATTCTACACCTCCAAGGATTGATTCTTGATTATAGAATGCTAAATCATAACTTTGAATAATTGGCTTAACTAACTCTAACATTTTTGAGAAGTCATAGCTTCCATTTGTTGTTTTTGCATCATCATAAATAGCACCATGTATTAAGCAGTCACCTACCATTATTAATGATAAGCTTGTTTCTGTAACTTTAGGCTCTTCTACTTCTACTTTAGGAATTTCCTTTTCTAATAATACTTGTGCTGAACTCAAAAAAAATATAAATATTATTAAAATTATTATAAAGAAAACATTACTATATTTTACTTTTAATTTTCTTTTATTACTCATTTATATCACCAACTTCTTAGATTATTTTAACATATATTAATTATATTGTAACATTTTATTTATCAATTAAAAAAGTCTCTTTCGAGACTTATCTAAATTGACAACATGAACCACATTGCACATTAGTACATGTATTTTCTTCACAACATGAATAACTTGGTCTATATGTATGTCTAAATACATGATTGTTAATTATTTTAGTTCTTATTGGGCAAACATGTGCTTGCCCCCTTTTGACAGATTTTATTTCTTAATATATCTACACTTTGGAAAATTAGAACATCCAATAAATTTTCCATATTTACCATTTCTTTCAACTAATTCATTGCCACACTTTGGACATATCATATTATTTTCTAATTCTTTATCAAATTTAATTTTAACATGAATATCTTTTATATGTTGCTTTCTTAATGACTTATCCCCAATATTATTCTGAATAATAATCTTTGATAATTCTTTTATATCATTATTAACAATAAATACTTTATACTTTAAAATCTCATCATTTAAATAATCAACTTGCGTAACTATACTGTTACCTTTAACATCAATCTTTGCTTGATTAGAAAAACATATAACAGATATAAAAGATTTATCATCTAACTTAAGTAAACTTGATAAAGATTTTATATGTCCAAAATTTTGATGAATAGGATTTAAAAAATAACTTTTATTTTTTCCTAAATACTGACACCATTTATTATCAAATTCTTTTCCTTTTATCAAACCATAATAATTTTTCATTTCAATTACAAAAATACCAAACTTAGATAAAACTAAATGATCTATTTGATGAGTTCCATTTTCATCTTTTATCATAATATCATTTAAAATAATATATTTATCTTTAGGTAATTTTCTTAATTCTAATTTTACCCAAAATTCTCCCATAAAACCTCTAAATTTCGGATAAAATATTTTTATTAATATACATAATATTATTAAAATAATCGTTTGTAATAATAACTTTGAATTATTTGAATATATATTTATAATAACTTCAAAAAAACTTTTAATTGCTTCCATAAAACCACATCCAAATCAATTATATCACGATACTAAATAAAATTATTAAAAGTAACTTTAATATTTATTGTTTTATCTTCAAATATTTCAATTTTTTCAATTAAGTTAATTATTAATTCTCTACTTAGTTCTTTCATAGATAAAAATTTATTAACATACTCATTAATCATTTTATTTTTAGACTCTTCACTGAAATTTTCATTAATACTATTGTTTAAATTATTATATTTTTGTTGTTTTACATCTAATTCGTTTTCTAATTTTGTTTTAACTCTATTAAATTGCTCTTCAGTTATCACTTTATTTAATTTATCAAAATAGATATTATCTAAATTATTAATAATGTTATTTATTTCAGTTTCAAGAAATGATGTTTCTTTTTTTATATTTTCTTTACTATCTTCATTTATATTTTTTAAAGTTTCTTCTTTTATTTTCTTTCTATCAATATAATTTAAACATAATTCTTTTAATGTATTTAAAATAGTTTTTTCTAATATATCATAATTATTAGAATGAGTTGTACATACATGACTTTTCATATATGTTCTATAATAATTGCACATTGTATAACATCTATTATCTTTTTTTCTTCTTGAAGTAACTGATATTCTATGCCCACAATCACCACAATATAATAAACCAGCTAATAAATTAATTTCTTTTTTTTCATTTCTTCCGACATTTTTAGGGATCCTTTTTTGTACTTCATAAAAGATATCTTTATCGATAATAGCCTCATGAGTATTTTCTACAATTATATAATTTTCATGATTATTTTTAATAATTTTTTTTACTTTATAATTAACTTTATTTCTTTTATTTTGAACTAAATCTCCAGTATACATTCTATTAGTTAAAATATCTCTAATTGTCTTAGCGTGCCATAATCCGTAATTAAAATGATAATTATTTTTCCATTCAAAACTATAATATTCTGCTGGCGTTTTTACTTTTTCATTTGTTAATTTTAAAGCTATTTTATAGCAGGTTAATCCCTCTAAACACATATCAAATATTCTTTTAACAATAACTGCTTGCTCTTCAAAAATTACTAATTTGTTTTTATCATTAGGATTTTGCATATAACCAAAAGGAGTTCTTCCTCCTACCCATTTACCTTCTTTTTGCTTTGCTCTTAAACTTGATTTAATCTTTTTAGATATATCTTTTGCATACATATCATTCATAATTGCTTTGAAAGGAGCAATATCATTATTGGAATTATCTAAATAAGTATCAATATTATCAGTAACAGCTATATATCTAACTCCATGACTTGGGAAAAATTTTTCTATCAATTCCCCTGTACCAATATAATCTCGCCCCAAGCGTGACATATCTTTGGTAATAACCATATTAATTTTTCCCTTTAAGATATCATCTATCATTCTTTTAAATGCTGGTCTATCAAAATTAGTACCACTATATCCATCATCAATATAAATATCAACAAGTCTTAAATTATTTTCTTTAACATATTGAGTTAATAAACTCTTTTGATTTGTAATACTTTCACTCATCTCAGTTTTATCGTCATCCTCACGAGATAACCTAATATATAATCCAACATTAGAAAACATATTTATTCCTTTGCTCATTTAACCATTTCACATGAAAAATAATTACTATTTAACAGCGATATGTTTTTATCATTTTTTAAAACTATGTTTCTAAGATTTTTTGATATTTGTATTTTTAAAGTTTTAATTAATATTTCATTTATATTTGGACCAGAATCATTATATATAATATTTATCTTATATTTATTCATAATTCATCACAGTTAAATTTATGTTAATACAAAATAAAAAAGACTATTCAAATCTTTCTTAATAACAGTAGCTTTTTATATTTTTCGATTATAAATAATATAAAATTATTTCTAACTATAGCTTTAAATTAAATGATATCTATTGTTATATAAAGCATTATAAATTATTACTTTTATTAGATTTCTTTTGTAAAATACTCCTACATTAGTTTTAAATCTTTAGATGTTAAAAAAACTACTTTATCTTTGCATTCTTTTATTTTATCTAGTTTTTGTTTTTCATTTTTAAAATATAATCTAGCAATTCTTAACATATCATAAAATTGAAATAAAGTAGGTGGATAATTATATTTTTCTTTGCCAAATCTTTGCTTAAACCATCTTTTAATTACTCTTTTATATACTATAAATTTAGAAATTTTTAAATAATAAATTTTATCACAACACTCTAATCCTTTTTCAAATTTATTTCTACCAACATCTTCAATTATCCAAGATTTTTTCTTTATAATCTTATTAAACATAGTAGCTATTTCTTTATCAGTTCTTTTAGTATGATTATTTTTATCATCATACACAATACAATCTAACTCATATGCCTTAATATTATATTTTTTAGATAATATTTTAGAAAAAGTTGTTTTCCCAGATCCAGAAGGGCCAATAATATATATTTTCATATTTACTCACCTTATAAATACATTATATCACGCTGCTAAATATTTACATAAAAATTCAATTTATCCTTTTTATTATTAAATAAAACGTCATTATAAATCTTTAAATAATGACGTTTTCATATACATTATTATTTTATTTGTTTAATCATTCATATCTATTATGTATTTTATTTCGTTTTCAATTCCTTTTTCAAGGTTTTCTAACGTTTTTTGAACTTCTTCCATTTTAATTACTTTAGCAAAAGGCTCTAAATTAATCTTGCCTTCTTCCATTAATTTTATAACATCTTCAAACTCTTGCCTTGTAAAAAATAAACTACCAGAAAGATGATATTCATTATTTACAAAGTTAAATACATTTATATCAGGTTGTTCTCCATAGGCAATTAGTACCATGTTACCACCTTTACGTAAATTATTTAATCCAGTTGTACTAGCATTCTTATTTCCAGAACATTCAATAACTGCATCAAATCCAGCTGGAGCAATTTTCTTTAAATTCTCTGATATATTTTCATCAAGGGCATTTAAAACATTATCTACAAAACCAGAATTACGTGCAATTTCTATTCTTTTAGGATTTGCTTCAGAAATAGTTACATTTGCACCTTTAACATGAGCACAAGCTGCTGCAAATAATCCAATAGCACCTGCACCTGTAATAAATACATTTGTATCTTTTTCAACCTTTGCTAAATTTACTCCATGAAGAGATATTGCGGCTGGTTCTACCATTGCTGCTAAAATATCACTAACTGAATCAGGTATTAATCTAACCATATCTTCTCTTACAGCAACATATTGCCCATATCCACCATCAGTTCCAATACCAGGTCCGCCATCTAAAACATGATCACAAATATTTTCATGTCCACTATTACAGTACTTACAATTTAAACAAGAATCAATCTCCATTGCTACTACTCTATCACCAATTTTAAAATTTGTGCTGTTTCCCGGATCAGAAATTACACCACAAAATTCATGACCTATAACAAAGTTAGTACCTGCTCCATATCCAGTAGCCCATATCATATGTATATCGCTTCCACAAATTCCTGTTTTGCTAATTTTAATAACCACTTTATTATCTTTTGCAACAGGTATATTCTTTTCAATCATTTCAAATTTTTTAGGTGCAACTAAAGTTAACGCTTTCATTTTTCCCTCCTTACTTAAATTTACAAACAATTAACTTATAAATTAATAGATTAATAGTTAATATAAAATAAAAAGAAAACTTGCCTCTATTTTAAATATGTACTATTATCTCTTATATTATAACATAATAATAAGATTTTTTCCTATATTTTTTGTATTTTAATAATCTATCATAAATTATCACTCTTGTCCTTGAGTATTTATGATAGATTAAACTTTATTTTAATTTAGATTTATTATTATATTTATTTGTATAATAATTTATTGATTTTGAAACTAAATCTTCACTCATTTTCTCAATACATTCCTTTGATTTTATAGCGATTAAAAAATTATCTTTTCCCATCATCTCAATTAAATAACTTATCATTAAATGAGCATAATCATAACTATAATATTCTGCTGGCGTTTTTACTTTTTCATTTGTTAATTTTAAAGCTATTTTATAGCAGGTTAATCCCTCTAAACACATATCAAATATTCTTTTAACAATAACTGCTTGCTCTTCAAAAATTACTAATTTGTTTTTATCATTAGGATTTTGCATATAACCAAAAGGAGTTCTTCCTCCTACCCATTTACCTTCTTTTTGCTTTGCTCTTAAACTTGATTTAATCTTTTTAGATATATCTTTTGCATACATATCATTCATAATTGCTTTGAAAGGAGCAATATCATTATTGGAATTATCTAAATAAGTATCAATATTATCAGTAACAGCTATATATCTAACTCCATGACTTGGGAAAAATTTTTCTATCAATTCCCCTGTACCAATATAATCTCGCCCCAAGCGTGACATATCTTTGGTAATAACCATATTAATTTTTCCCTTTAAGATATCATCTATCATTCTTTTAAATGCTGGTCTATCAAAATTAGTACCACTATATCCATCATCAATATAAATATCAACAAGTCTTAAATTATTTTCTTTAACATATTGAGTTAATAAACTCTTTTGATTTGTAATACTTTCACTCATCTCAGTTTTATTATCATCTTCACGTGATAGTCTAACATATAATCCAACACTAGAAAGTATATTTATCTCTTTATTCATTTAACCATTTCACATGAAAAATAATTATTATTTAACAGCGATATGTTTTTATCATTTTTTAAAACTATGTTTCTAAGAATTTTTGATATTTGTATTTTTAAAGTTTTAATTAATATGTTATTTATATTTGGACCAGAATCATTATATATAATATTTATTTTATATTTATTCATATTAATCACTATTAAATTTATGTTAAAACAAAACAAAAAAGACTATACAAGTCTTTTTAAATAGCAATAATAATTGTACTTTCAAATTATAAATACCATAAATAACTTTAGATACTTTTTAAAATATATAATCAATTTAATAATTAATTTATACTTAAAAAGTAAAGATCAATATTTTAACTAATTTTAACATTGTTCTAAAATAAATGTAATAAAAGAATTATAAAAATGTAAGTATTAGAAAAATTATTTAATTACAATATATTTAAAAATCATTTTATTCTACTTCTTTTGACCATAATCCATGTTTATTACAATAAGAATATATAATTGCTCCTTTTTCGTATGGAGTAATATATTCAGCATTATCACCTGGATTTAAGTAAATTGTTCTTATCTCATTTATATATTTTACAGCTATCCACTCAATATAATGATCATCCTCCATAACATGATTAACTTTTATATTAATATTATTATCAAGTATTTCATAACTAGGAATATGTTTTTCAAAACTAGCATCAACACTATTGGGTTTAAGTTCTACCATTTCACTATCGCAACACATTATTCCACAATCATCACATGTACAATCTTTCATAACATTTATTAATGCACCACATTTTAAACATTTTTTTATTTTTAATTCTTTCATTTTTCCCTCCCAATTTAAACTACATTATACAACATTTTTAAATAAAATTATTCTAGCAATAAACTAACCTTTAATTTATTACCTTTTTTCTTATTTTATTTAATATTAAAACAAGACTTACACCTAAAAAGATATGTCCAATTCCTGCACAACCTGAAATAGCTGCATTTAATGCTTTTGATATTTCGGAACCTGTTACTTGAACAATTCCTCTTACAAGAAGAAATAATACCATAATATTTAATCCTATATGATAAGTTAAAAATAATTTATTTGTTTTTTTGTCAGAAAAAGAAAAGGTTTTATCTAACAATAAAATAACCATAAAGAATAACATTCCAAGAACTAAATAATGTAAGTGAAGATAACCTAAGGTTGTTTCGCCAGTAAAATTATAAAATTTTGTAAATTCTCTAAAAAACACTCCCCCTACTAATCCTAATATAGCATAAATAAATGCCCAATTCATATAACGTTTCATAATATTCCTCCTTTGATTAATTATACCACACAAAAAGACATTCTTCATCAAAATGTCTTCTATTTCGTGCTTATTTTATCTCATTTTATTTGGTCTATCATAAATTATCAATCTTGTGGTACTTCATGCATAATTGTTCTATTGATAACTCTTTCTTGCATTGGTTCAATAATAGGTTGTTGTGTTCCACCCATTATTGATTGTGTCCCCATCTGCTGATTATTATTCATATTTACATCAATATTCATACTAATTTCATTATCACCAGAAAAATTTTGATTAAAAGTATTTTGTCTTGGGCACCCTAATGTATTAAACATTTATTATTCCTCCTATCTAGTCTATAATATGAAATATTTAAAAATAGAGATATTTTAATTGCCTAAAACTACTATTAGTTTGTTTTCCTTTTATTTTTAGAAACTAAATTATTTAAAATTATAAATAATATTATAAATATTATAATAACAAAAATATTTATAAAATACTTTGTTAAACTATTAAAATTAAAAGTTTCTATTTGGCTTATAAATTCATTATTATTTATAAAATAATACGATGGCAATAATTTAGAAATATTAATTACAAATTCCGGTAAATATTTACTTGGTACAAAAGCACCACATAGAAAGCTACTCCCCAATGCAATTACATTTACTATACCATTAATGGCTTCTTTTAAATTTATAATTGTTCCTAATAAAAAAGATAATGCTAAGGCACACACCATAAAAACAAATGAATTGAACATGTATAAAAGTCCATACCAACTAAACATAGCTTCTTTAATTAAAATTAAACTAATAAACACATATATTATCCAAATTATTACCGAAAAACTTAAAGCTGCTAAAAATAAATTTTTATTGTGCTTTTTATAATTACAACTGCTTACAATTATTCTCTTATTAATCATCTCTTGCTTAAAACTATTTAATACTGTACTTATTACGAAAAGGCAACTTGCTAATAAACTATAATTGGCAAAATTGTAATAAATTGTAGTTTTTAATAAATTGTTAACTTTTATATTTGAAGAAACTTCTATATGGCTTTCTTCTTTTAGAATAGAATTAATTTTGCTAATTAAATTATCTACATTGTCATAATCATTTTTATATATATTAATTAATTTTAAATATCTATTCAAAAGCATATCCATATATTTAGAATTAGCATCCTTTGTTGTTTTAACATAAATCTTTGTTTCTTTATTATTTAAAATATAATCAGTAAAATTTTTTGGTATTATTATTAAATAATTAATATCCCTATAAAAAAGCGCATCATTTATTTTATCTTTATCGTTTTCTATGTTTTTTATATTTGAATTTTGTTCTAGATAATTATATAAATTATCAATTATTTTACTTTCATAGTCATTATTAACTATCAATATATTTGGTTTTTCAGCAGTAAACCCTATATTATTGTTATTTACTTCTAAATTAAATATTGCGAAAAAAAACAAAATTAATGTATACAATAGTATTGCATATTTATACTCTTTAACTACTTTAAAAAATGTCTTAAATACTATCATATTTTTGACTCCTTAATCTAACAATAGATATCATTACCATTATAGAAGAAAATATTAACAGGCTTATAATATTAAAATAAAATCTATCCATTGACTGATAATAATAAATAGAATAGAAACCATCTGTTATCATATTAGCTGGATTTATTATATTTAATAAGGGCATATTCTTATCAACTATATATTTCATTGTTATTCCCATCATACCTGATAAAAAACTACCTAACATAGTAATTGACAATATTATTCCTATTTTTATATTTTCATTTGTTTTAAATAATGCTGCTATTGCCACTCCTAACGTTAGTCCTGCTATACTACCTGTTACTGTCATAATTAAAGTATTAACAATATTGTTACCATAATCAACATTTAAAATAAAAATAGTATAGCTTAAAAGCAAAAGAGAACCTATTAATTGAATTAAAAATGCTGCTAATAAACTACTTAACAAAAGGGTACGTTTTTTGATACTTGAAATTGCTACTCTTGCCCCTTGCTTACTCATATTTGCTAAAATGTTATTTATTGCATACATTCCAAATACTCCACCATATAAACAACTCATAGCGATAAGAGTATAATATTCAATCATTGTATAACTCAAATTATCAGATGACATATCAACAACTTTAGTAATGTTATTATTAATTTTATTATATAACTCTTCTAAATTAATATTTTTTTCAGTACTACTTATATCTTTAATTATTATTTTTGTTTCAATAATTTCGTCTATAATATATTTAAATATTGTCTGTTCAATTCCATTTTCTTTTATTGTTATTAAATATTTACTATTTTTTATTTCTAAATAACCTATTATTTCTTTATTTTCCAGCAATTCTTTTGCTTTTTCTAAATCAGTATAAATCGTTGAAAAAATTTCATTGTTATTATCTTCTGATAAATAACCTAAAACCGATAATAATAATTTATCATTTTTTAATTCCTCATTATTAATTATAGCAATATTAATCTTTTTTAACTTCTCGTTGTTTTCAATATTAGAAAATGTCATATAAAAAAATGTTCCAAGAATTATAGGAAAAAAGAAAGTCCAAAAAACTAAACTTTTATTCTTTAACAAAAAAAGAAAACTATATTTAAAATTATGTAAAAACATTAGTCTTTCAAATCCTTTCCTGTTAACTCAAGGAAGACGTCATTTAACGTAGGCATTTCAGAATAAATTTTATTATAACTAATTTTTTCTTTCTTTAAATAATCAATTAATTTGGTAAAATTATTTTTCCCTTTTATAAAAGTTATTTCTAAATTTTCAAATCTATATTCAACATTTTTTACATTTTGTAATTTTTTAAATTTTTCAATATGATTTCTATCTAGATTATTTATTTCAATTGTTACTTTCTCCTCAATTCCTGTCAATTGTTTTAATTCTTCTTTTGTTCCTTGGCAAATTATTTTTCCTTTGTCTAATATAATTATTCTGTCACAAATTTTTTCAACTTCTTCCATATAATGGGTTGTGTATATGATTGTTGCCCCATTTTCTCTAAGTTTTTTAATTCCTTCCAGAATATTATTTCTACTTTGCGGATCAACAGCTACTGTTGGTTCATCAAGAAAGATAATTTTAGGTTTATGAGCAATTCCGCAAGCAATATTTAAACGCCTTTTTAATCCTCCAGACAATGCTTTTGGTTTATAATTAACAAATTGTTCTAATTTTACTAATTTAATTGCATCATCAACATACTTTTTCCTTATTTTTTTATCTTCAATATATAATCCACAAAAATAATCAATATTTTCATATACTGTTAACTCATCAAATACAGCAATTTCTTGAAATACAACGCCAATTTCTTTTTTTATGTCATATGAATCTGGAGTTATTTCTTTTCCTAAATAACAAATATTTCCTTTGTCATAACTTAAAAGTGAAAGCATTGCATTTATAGTAGTTGTCTTGCCACTTCCATTAGGTCCTAGAAGTCCTAAAATTTCATTTTCAAAAACATAAAAAGACAAATTGTCTATAGCTTTTATTTTCCTATATTTCTTAGTCAAATGTTTAACTTCAATTATTTTTTTCATAATATTCTTCCTTTACTGAAAAATTATACCATATATAAAAAAAGTCTTATATATTTTTTGTGTAAATTATAGTAAATAAAAAGCTCTATATTTTCATAGAACTTTTATTTTTATTAATCTGACTATTTTTATTTAATTGGATGCCTATTTTTAAAATCATATTTTATTATTTTTTTATATTGCTCATTACTAGAATCTTTACCATAATCACTATCTAATTCTGTTTTATCGCCAATATTATGAGTTTTTTCTGGAAAAAATATTTTTTTAGCATATTCTCTAATATATTTAACAAATCCTAAATATCCTAAACTTGATTTTTCTTCTTTCATACATTCCTTATAAATGTCGTCAGAAAAATCTGCACTCTCATATTCGTCTAATAATTCGAAGGGTTCATCATTAATATCAATATTTTCACAATCTATATCTTTTAATCCTTTTATATATTCGGCAAATAATTCTTGTAATCCTAAAGGTTCTATTGCTTCTCTTACTATATCTTCAATACTAGCTAAAAAGCTTAATTTTCTTTCGTTTAAATATTCTTCTGCTGCATCTAATACTTTTTCTATTTTTTCTTCATTTAAATAATCATTATATATATTCCAATTTTTCTTTATATACTTCATACTTTTTACAATGTCAGATAGCAATTCCGGTGAACATGAAATATAATCACTTAATATTGGATCTATTTTTCTTAAATAATCTAAAAGAAACGTTCTCTCCCCATATTTTTCTAATTCTTCGCTGCTTTTAAAAGAAATATGTAATAATCCACTAAAGCTACAATCTAATCTTTCAAAAAATATCTCATCTATCATTTGTTGAGCAATATAATCTTTTAATATTTTTTGTTCAGGAAACAATACTTCTACAAGTTGAAATGGTGTACAATTTTCAACGATGTCTTTATCCTCTGTTTTATAAAATTTTGCTATATTTTGCATAGTAAAAAAATAAAATGATAAATTTTTTAATCGATATTTTTCAGTATCAAATTGAATTTCATTATTAAACAATCTTTCTAGCATAATGCTAATTTTAATCTTTTCTATGACTTCTACATCGCTATTTTCAAAATATGGATTAACAATTTTAGTTACAAAATCAATATCATCTTTGAAAATTTCAATTATTGCTGCAACAAACGCACTATTTAATTTTACTGAGCTAGAACATAGATTATACATTCTTTTATCATGAGTAACTCTCATAACATCAATCATAAATTTCGGATCATCTTCTAATTCGTCTATACTGTATCTGTCTAAGTCATTTCCAGAAATATAATTAAAAATAATTTCATTACTATATTTTTTTTTCATAGGCATCTCCCAATGTATGTATTATTGTATATAATAGTTAAAATTTGTCAATAAAAAAATAGGAGTGTAGTTCTATACTCCCATTGTTAAAGTTTCAGGCAATGTGCTTCCACCATCTATTACAATTCCTTGTCCTGTTATATATGATGATTCATCGCAAGCTAAAAATGCTGCCAATTCTCCTAACTCTTCAATTGTTCCTAATCTTTTCATTGGAATTGCTGATGATATTCCTTCTATAACACTATCAGGATTATTAGGACTACTTTCAATAGCCATTTTATCAACCATTGGCGTTCTTATGTATCCTGGCATAATAGCATTAACTCGAATATCATCATCTATTACTTCTCTTGCTAGTGCTTTAGTAAATCCTAAAATTGCTGCTTTTGTCGTTGCATAGGCCACTTCTCCGCTATCAGCTACCATCGGTCCTGTTACGCTAGACAAATTAATAATTGATGCATTTCTTTTTTTCATATATTTAATTGCAGACTTTGTAACATTCCAAGTTCCCTTTATATTAATATCAAAATGCATATCTCGTAATTCATCACTCATACTTTCAAATTTTTCTAATCGGCATATTCCTGCATTGTTAACTAAAATATCTATTCCTTCATATTTTTTTCCAACTTCATCAATAATTTCAGCTACTTTACTAGCATCACGAATATCAACACAATATCCTTCAACTGCATTATTATCATTTTTTAATGATAGCACTGTGCTTTCTAGTGACTTATCATAATCTAATATAATTACCTTGGCTCCATAATTTAAGAACACTTTAGCTATCCCTAAACCATTTCCCATAGCTCCACCTGTTATTATAGCTACTTTATTATCTAACTTTTTCATATATCCTCCTATTTTTATTTTATATAGTTATTTAAAATCAATCAATTTTATTTTCTTTATTTTTTTTATTATTACATCTTTTTACAGTTATCTTCATTGGATTTACATGAATTACTGCTAAATATATTTCGTCCAGTTCTCTTATTATTTCTTTTTCCAATTTATTAGCAATATCATGACTTTTGAAAGTTGATAGATTACCGTTAACATAAATAGTAAAAGATATTTGATAGCGATACCCAACTGGTGTGGAATTAAAATGAATAATTTTCTTCACTTCTTTATGTCTTTTTATTATTTCAAATACTTTTTGTTTTGTAACACTATCAATTGATTTGTCCATCAATATATCGTAACTTTCTTTAAAGATATTAACAGCTGTTATAAATATCCAAATGGCTATACCAATTCCTACTATTCCATCCAGCAAATAAAAGTTATTTTCAGCAAAAATAACTGAAATTAAATTTAAAGTAGTAATAAAGAAGTCATTTCGATGATCTTTTGAGTTAGCTTTTATTAATAAATTATTATACCTTTTAGATATTGAGTTAGTGTATATGTAAAGTGATGCTTTAATTATCATTGTAATTAGGCAAACAATAATTAACCAAATTGAAAATGTATATTTTCCTCCATTTAAAATTGAAGAAAAAGAATTTTTAAAAATTGTAAATGTCATTAAAATCATTACAATACTAATTAATAATGAATATATATATTCTGCCTTTCCATGACCTAAATTATGGTCATCATCAGATGGTGTACTAGCTATTTTATTTCCAATAAAAGTCATAAACGAAGAAAATATGTCTCCTGCACTATTAAAAGCATCAGCTATCATTGCTTGACTATTTGATATAATTCCAATAATTGATTTAATGATAAGCAAAAATAAATTTCCTATTATTCCAACGATACTTGCTATTTTTACTTCTCTAAAACGATTCATTTATATCCCACTTTCTTTTTATAAATAACAAAATTATATCACTTTTTATGCTTTTTAAATATTAAAAATTAAAAAAACTAATAATAAATTAATTTAAAATTAGTCTTTTCTTTTTTTTTATTTCATAAATTTCGTCTACTTGATTACAAACATTTTCTGAATGTGTAACGATTATTACACATTTATCATCTTTTTTTGCTAAATTTCTTAGTATTTTTAAAATATCATTTTCTGTTTCTTTATCTAGATTACCTGTTGGTTCATCTGCTAAAATCATACTAGGATTATATGATAGACTTCTAGCAATTGCTACTCTTTGCTGTTCTCCACCAGATAATTTTAAAACTCGTCTATCAGCTTTACTTTTATCTAAGCCAACATCTTCCATTAATTCTATAGCTTTACTTTTTTTATCTTTTATTTTTAAATTACTTATGTTCATCGATAATATTATATTTTCTGCTGCTGTTAAATGAGGTAAAAGATTATAACTTTGAAATACTATTCCTATATCTTTACTTCGATAATCATCTAAATTAATATTTCTAAGTTCTTTATTATTGAATGTTATTGATCCTTCATATTCATTTTCTAGTCCACTAATTAATGATAACAAAGTCGTTTTTCCACTACCACTTTTTCCTTTAATTGCATATATTTTACCTTTTTCAAACTCAAAATTTAAATTTTTAAATACATAATCATTCTTATCAGCATCAGAATATCTATATGATAAATTTTCTATTTTTAAAATAATATTTTTCTTACTCATTATGATCTCTTTGCAAAGATAAACTATTAATATAATTAGGTAGGTGTATTAATCTATCACTTAATACTATTCCAATAGTTAAAAAATAATGTTTATTCAACATCAACATATTCATCACCAATTTGTTCAACTTGTTTAATAAAAATGCCCACTTTTGTTAAATCATTAATAATATTTGATTTGAATAGTACATCTATTACTTTTTTTCAACATTCTTTTTTCCATATCCTGTTACTAACATTTTAGTCATATCATTATTATTAATTACTATCACTTGATATTTCTTCTCTTCCATCTTTATTACTCCATTCATCAGATTTTTTTGATACTTTTAAAGCTGAATATAAAAACAATATTATTGTTATAAATATAAATAAAAATATTATAAACATATTTCCTCCTTTATTATTTTCAGTTTAATTATGTTTTATCAAACGACTATCAATATAGTTACCACTGGACTTTCACCACTTCCCATCAAGGAAGATACTCTCGATTGTTGCGACGGTTTTATCACGCTCGACTATCGATTGAATATGCGTATCATTATCTGTATTTGATAAAAACTATTTAATTTTTAGAACAAAAAAATTGGGTGAGAGAATTTCTCCTCTCACCCTTTATACTGAAATAGACAAAAAGTATAGTCTAAAATTTAAATTTTTTTGAATTTTTTTCTAAAGCTCTATCAATACTAAACTTAACAGCCATTTTTGTACAGTTTTCTTCTTTAGCAATTTGCTCTAATGTTTTATTTTGAAAAAAGTATTTATAAATTCTTTTTTTCTGAATAGTTGGTAAAGAACTTATAACTTTTCTTATATCATCAATTATTAAGTTATTTAATAATTCATCTTCTATTGAATCAGTCTTTGAAATAATTTCATCATTATACTGCCCAGATAAAATATAATCATTATATTCTTTAAATCTAGCATTCTCATACTTTTCATTTTCATCAAATAAATCATATATTTCTTTATTAACTTTGATTTCTTGCAATAGTCCTTTACTATCATAAAAACTAATAATATATAAGTCATCTTTTGTACTACTACTTAATGTATATGGATTATCAATAAACTTTCTTCTAATAGGATGCTTGTCCATCTTCTCTCCTTTCAACTTTTTTCAAAAATTGAAAGAAGGTGGTCCTCTTATTTTGAATCTAATAATTTCACCACAAAAAAAACTACGCACACTAAATGTGAACTTGTCAATAAAAAGTAGACACAAAAAGTTCTAATTAAACCCTAATTGAGTTCTATACTCGATTGGGGTTTTA
>CALVJN010000014.1 GCA_944332205.1 uncultured Bacilli bacterium
AATATGGTATACTAGTATTAGAAATTGACCTCAATTGCGATTTCCAAACGTGGTTATCTCACGCACCAGTGACGAATATGTTCGAATTATTCGAGCTTTATAAATATAAATATCAACTCAAATTGGGTTGCTTTTTTTAATTTTATAAAAAACTATTTTACTAGGAATTGCTATTTTTATATTTTGTTAAGATATGTGTAATAATTTATTTTTATATTAGTATTATGATAAAAAGACGTAGTTAATTATCGTGGTGATAATAAGTGGTAGATATTAAATTGTCAGTTTTTTGTGTATGTAAGTAATAAAATCTATTGATTATAGTATAAACATCGTAATTATTTTTATATGAAAAGATTTTAGTTATACATTAATCTATTTAAAAAAATGTATATTTGTGATATATTTTATATATGGTTTAATTGATAAGGAGTATATGGTATGATTTTAGCGACGACTTCTAATATAGAAGGAAGAAATATTAAAGAATATAGAGGGATTATTTTTGGAGAGGCAGTTGTAGGAATAGATTTTGTTAGAGATTTTGGAGCTAGTATAACTAATTTTTTTGGTGGTAGGTCTAAAGAATACGAAGAAGAAATTGTTAATGCTAGAGCAGATGCTGTTAATGAAATGATAAATCATGCTAAAAAAATAGGTGCTAATGCTGTGATTGGCATTAAAGTTGATGTGGAAAGTATTGCTATGGGTAATGATAGAAGTTCAATGATAATTGTAACTGCAACAGGAACTGCAGTTGTTTTAGAATAGGAGATTATAATGAAAAAAAATGCGCATTATGTTGGAGTAGATGAAAAATATATTCTGGAAGAAGAGAAATATGTTGATAATACAGTGGCTGATGATATAAAGAAAGACATTAAAAATAGATATAATAATTTAGATAAAGAAAAAGTTAAGAAAGGTGTTAGATTTTTAGCTAAAGCAAGTATGTTTTATTTTGCATTTATTATGATTTTTATAATTGTAGTATTTATAATAGTTATATCTATGTTTTTGAAATTTCCAAATTTTTGTGGAAAAAGCAATGTTATATCATCTGGTCATAAATACGAAATTAATAATTATGTTGACATCAATTGTTAATATGTTTATGATTGTGTATTATTAAATATTTATGTTTTTTGTTAGGAAGTGTTATTATTAATATTAATGAAATAAATGTGTTAGTTCTTGCATATCTTGGAGACAATGTATATGAATATTATGTTAGGAAGTTTTTAATTAGTAAAAAAATTGGATCAGTTAATGAACTTCAAAAAAATTCTATAAATTATGTTAGTGCTATTAATCAATCTAAATTTTTGTTATGTTTACTAGAAAAAGATTTTTTTAATGATTTTGAAATTGATATTATTAAAAGGGCAAGAAATCATAAAGGGACTTCGCACCCTAAAAATTGTGATATAGTTACTTATAAACATGCTACTGCGTTGGAAGCTTTAATAGGTTATTTAGAACTACAGGGAAACAGGATTAGAATTGAAGAAATTATGGATGCTATTTTAGGAGGACAATTATGTTAGTTTATGGAAGAAATGTGGCAAAAGAAGTTTTAAAAAATAATAAATTTGTAAAAAAAATAATATTACAAAAAGATTTTTCTGATAAAGAAATAAAATCTTTAATAGAAAAAAGAAAAATCGATACTGAGTACTTAGATAAAAAAGAATTTTCAAAATTTGATAAATTTTCTCATCAAGGTATAATTTTAGACATAGAAGATTTTTGCTATACAGATGTTTCTTCTTTTTATGATATTGAAAATGCTAAGTTAGTTATTTTAGATCATCTTGAAGATCCACATAATATGGGGGCAATTATAAGAACTTGTGAAGCGGCTGGAATTACCGGAATAATAATCCCTAAAGATCGTAGTGTTGATGTTAATTCTACTGTTATGAAAACTAGTGCGGGTGCTTTAGAGAATGTTAAAATCTCAAAAGTTACAAATTTAGTAAATTTAATTGGTGAATTAAAAGAAAATGGCTTTTGGATTGTTGGAACGGCAATGGATAGTGATACTGATTATCGAGATATTGACTATACTGGTAAAATGGCATTGATTATAGGAAATGAGGGAAAAGGAATATGTAAATCGGTATTAGAAGCTTGTGATTATATAGCAAAAATTCCTATGTATGGAAAAATAAACAGTCTAAACGCATCCGTTGCTGCAGGTATTATGATATATGAGATGATAAGTTTAGACAAATAGGGGGATTTTGTTTGAACTATAAAAATATTAATGATTATGAACTTGTATATCAAATAAGGGAAAATGATGAGTGTGCTTATAATACATTATTTAATAAGTATTCTTTTATTGTAAATAAATTAGCATATGAGTATTATAATAAAAATAAAAATTTGGGTATTGAACTAGATGATTTAATTCAAGAAGGCTTTTTTGCTATTTCTACTTCCATCAAAGATTATAATCAAGATGCATCGTTATTTTATACATATGTAGTACTTTGTATAAGAAGAGAAATGGAGCGATATATAAAATACAACAGAAGAAATAAGCAAATGGTTCTTAATACCGCTATTTCATTAAATCAATTTATTGATGATAATAGTGAGCTTCTTTTAGAGGATGTTATAGAATCTTCTTATAATTTAGAAGATTCTATTTGTAATAGTGACTTTTTTAATAGAATATTTATGTATCGTCATAATTTAAGTTTTGAAGAGTCACTAATTTTTGAATTAAAATTTAATCAATTTAGCAATAGAGAAATTGCAACTTTATTAGATATTTCATATAAGAAAGTGGATAATTGTTTGCGTAAAATAAGAAATAAATTGGTTAAGTTTAAAATAACTTTATAAAGGTTAATTTTGATGATATAATTATTATAGGTGATACTATGGAGACATTAAAGCAGTATTTATCATACAATAAAGATTGTGATTTGTCTGATATTTTTTATCAATTATCTAGAAAAATGAAGGTAATCCATCAAAATGGTATGTATGTTCCTGTAATTAATTCAGAACATATAGTTTTTGATAATGATTTTTCTTTCGATAATATAGAGTTATCTTTGGATTTTATTAGCGATAAGAAAGATAATATTCAAAGTCTTGCTAAGGTTTTTATTGGTGCTTTTTTGTCTTTAGGAACAGAATTTTATGACCTATCTCAAGTTAATAATAATTGGTTATTAGAGCATTTAGGTGAAATTAGTTCAACGATTACTGCTGATAGTTATCCAAAAGATTATTTTGAATCAGTTCTTTTAAATGGTAAAGATAATTACTATTGTGATTATTTAGAAAAGCTAAAGAATAGTAGTGAATTAAATAATTCATTAGCATATAAAAAAGTATTAAGTAATGCAGGCAGTAAGTATTATCAGGATCAATCAGAAATTGATACATCTGCTATTGAAAAAAAGGTAGCATTTATTAATTATTTGTTTTATCCGGTGTTAATTTTGTCAATATTTATTGTTTGTTTTGTAATATATATTTGTTTTAACTTTTAATATTAACGAGTATGACTCGTTTTTTTCATATATTTGTTATATAATATCTAATCGAGGTGTTGTTATGTCGTTTACTACCATTGTAAAAAATGAAGTATGTTCTTTGGAATTTCCAATACTTGAAAATATAGCAGAACTTTCTGGATTTATTAGAAGTTGTGGAAAGTATTCTTACGATAAAATTGAAATTACTATTGAGAATATTAAGGTAGCTAAAAGAATATACACGTTATTAAAAAACATTTATAATGTTGAAATAGCACTTGATAAAAGAAAAATGGCTAATTTTAGTAGTAAAAGTTTGTATGTTATAATTGTTGAAACAAAAGTAAAGCAAATATTAAATGATTTATCGGTTTTAGATGATTTTAAAAATTATATTGAGTCTCCACGTGAGTATATAATAGGTTCAATTGATGAAATTAAGGCATATTTACGAGGAAGCTTTTTGGGAAGGGGTAGCATAAATGATCCTAGTACTTCGCAATATCATCTAGAGTTTGTTTATGATAATAAATATGAAGCAGTTTTTATTCAAAGATTGTTAAATCAGTTTGAAATGAATTGTAAAATTATAATACGTGATTCTAAATATATGGTTTATATTAAAGAATCGGAAAAAATTAGTGATTTTTTGAAAATTATTAATGCAAGTAAGGCAGTTTTGTATTATGAAAATGTCAGAATTAAAAAAGAGCAAAAAAATAATACTAACCGTCTTAATAATTGCGAACAAGCTAATACAGATAAAGTTATTGCAACTGCTATGGAACAAATTAAGTATATAGAATTTATTAATTTAACTATAGGTCTTAATATTTTAGATGAAAAATTAAAAGAAACTTGTTCTTATAGATTGAAATATCCAGAAGCATCCCTTAATGAGCTTAGTCAGATTATTAGCATTGAAACAAATAAAAAAATTTCTAAATCTTGTCTTAATCATCGATTTAGGAAAATAAAAGAAATATACGAAAAAATTAAAAGCACTAGTTAGCGCTTTCTTTTTGAATAACTTTGTCTATAATTCCATATTTTAGTGCTTCATTACTTGTCATAAAGTAATCTATTTCAGTATCTTTAGTTATTTTATGTAAACTTTGATTTGTATTTTCAGCTAATATTTTATTTAGTTTCTTTTTTAATTTTATAATGCGTTCGGCACCGATTTTTATATCCGTTGCTCTTCCTTCTACTCCTCCTAATGGTTGATGGATCATTATTTCACTGTTAGGTAATGCAAGCCGTTTTCCCTTTTTTCCACATGATAGCAAAAATGCTGCCATTGATGCTGCAATTCCTATACTTATTGTTACAACATCACTTTTTATATAATTCATTGTATCGTATATTGCCAAACCGGAAGTTATTGATCCACCTGGAGAGTTAATATATAAATAAATATCTTTTGTTTCTATAGAATCTAGGTATAATAATTCTGCTATTACACTATTAGCTAAATCATCATTTATTTCTCCACTGATAAATATTATTCGATCTTTTAAAAGTCTTGAAAAAATGTCGTAACTTCTTTCATTATTTCCTTCTTTATCAATAATTATTGGTATTAAACCCATTATATCACCTATATCTATATTAGTTATTTTACTTTTATTTTATACATATTTTTAATAAAAAATGAATTTTCTAGAATTTTTGTTATATTTATGTTAATATTATATTAAAGAATAGAAAGGATTTATTATGGATGAAAATATTAAATTAAAAATTATGGGTGAAGAACGTGTTGTTGTTCGAGGACTTTCTTTATTTGATATTGCCAAAGATTATAAAGATAGGTTTAAATATCCTATAATTCTTGCTAAAATAGGTAATCAATATCATGAACTTACTGAACCAGTTTTAGATAATGATGATATTACTTTTGTAGACTTGAAGGAACGACGTGGTAACTCTGTTTATGTTAATGCTTTAATATTTTTAATGTCTTATGCTGCGTGTGAACTTTTTGGTAAGGATGCAAAAATCATCGTTAAATATTCTATAGATAAAGGAATATATATAGAGACTAATTTCGATTTAGATGAAAAAAGATGTTCTGAACTAAAAAGCAAAATGCTAGAAATTGCAGATAAGAATATTACTATTACTAAATGCCGAGTTAATAGAAATGAAGCAATAGAATATTATGAATCAAAAAAGGAGATATCAAAAGTAAATCTTTTAAAGTGCACTTTCGATAGTCATATTACTTTATATAAAATGGGTGGAATGTATGATTACTTTTTTAGTTTAATGCCTCCGTCAACTGGAGATTTAAGGTATTTTGATTTGAAATTTTTGAATGGGCGAGGAATTGTTTTATTATTTCCTACAATTTATCTTGACGGAATAAAAGAATACGAACATCATCCAAAGTTATTTGAAGTCTTTAGGGAATATCAAAAATGGGCTGATATTATGAAGATTGGGAATGTTCCAGCATTAAATAAGATAGTATCTAATGGACGTGCTGATGATATCATAAGAATCGATGAGATGTTGCAAAGTAACAGATTATTAAATATTGCGCGAGATATTGTTTCTAAAAAGAACTCTATAAAAATTATACTTATTGCTGGACCTTCTTCTTCAGGAAAGACTACTAGCTGTAGAAAACTTTCTATGTATTTACGAAGTTTTGGCCTAGAACCAAAAGAAATTTCTATGGATGATTATTTTATTGATCGTGATAAAACTCCAAAGGATGAAAATGGTGAATACGATTTTGAATGTTTAGAAGCTTTGGATATTAAAAAATTTGATAGTGATGTAAAAAAATTATTAAATGGAGAAAAAGTTAAATTACAAAAATATAATTTTATAAAAGGTGAATCCGAACCTGGAACTGAGGATGTTATTCTGGGGGAGAATGAAGTTTTAATAATTGAAGGAATTCATGCATTAAATGAGAAAATTTTAACTTCTATCGAAAGAAATAAAAAATATAAAATATATTTATGTCCTCTTACTATTCTTAATATTGATATTCATAATAGAATTTCTACTACTGATAATAGACTTTTAAGAAGAATTGTAAGAGATAATAGAACTAGAGGGTATAAAGTTGAAGATACTCTTAGGGTATGGCGAAAGGTTAGATTAGGAGAAGAAAAACATATCTTTCCTAATCAGGACGCTGCAGATGCAACTTTTAACACAGCGCTTATCTATGAACTTGGTGTATTAAAGACTTATGTAGAGCCTTTGTTATATTCTGTTAGTAGTAATAGTCCTTATTATGAAGAGGCGAGACGTTTAATTAATGTGTTAAAAACATTTTTACCTATACCTTCTGATGCAATGCCTGATGATTCGATATTGCGTGAGTTTATAGGTGGAAGTTGTTTTAAATAGAAAGGAAGAGATAAAATGATTAAAGTAGCAATTAATGGTTTTGGAAGAATAGGAAGATTAGTTTTTAGAATTATGGATAATGATCCAGAGTTTGAAATCGTAGCAATTAACGATTTGACTGATGCTGAGCAATTAGCATATTTATTGAAATATGATACAAATCATAGGAATTATCGTATTGATGATATTAGTAATGAAGAAAATACAATCGTTATAGGTGATAAGAAAATTCCTGTATATTCAGAAAAGGATCCATCACTTTTGCCGTGGGGGAGCCTAGATGTCGATGTTGTTTTTGAATGTACTGGTGCGTTTACTTCTAAAGAAAAAGCAATGGCACATATTGTTGCAGGTGCGAAGAAAGTTATTATATCAGCTCCAGCTAAGGGCGATGTAAAAACAATTGTTTATAATGTTAATCATGATACATTGGATGGAACAGAACAAATAATTTCAGCAGCTTCTTGTACAACTAACTGCCTAGCTCCAGTTTTAGCAGTTGTTGATAAAGTATTCGGTGTTGAAAAAGGATATATGACTACGGTGCACGCTTATACTAATGATCAGGCAACTCTTGATATTCCACATAAAAAAGGTATTAAAGCAAGACGTGGAAGAGCATGTGCAGCAAATATTGTACCAGCATCTACTGGTGCTGCTAGTGCAATCGGTAATGTATTACCTAATTTAAAAGGAAGATTAGATGGCGCAGCAATGCGCGTTCCAGTTCCAACGGGCTCAGTTGTTGATTTAACTTTAGAACTAAAAAGATCAACTACAAAGGAAGAAATTAATAAAGTTTTAGAAGATAACGCTAATGAAACACTAAAATTTACTATGGATCCAATTGTTTCTAGTGATGTTATTGGTTTAGGTTATGGTTCGGTGGTTGATGGGCTTTCAACAAATGTTTTGGAGGTTGATGGGCGACAACTAGTAAAAATCGTGGCATGGTATGATAATGAAATGGGATATTCTACTCAAATGGTTAGAACTGCTAAATGTTTAATAAAAAAATAATTAAGATTTTAAAGTAGCTATGCTACTTTTTTCGGAATGCTTTTTTCTTTATGTAAAAATAGATGATAGGACATTGGTTTTGGATTACCGAGTTTATAATAAAAGATTTTCTGATTTATTTCTATCACAGTTAGCAAGCGGTGTTGAAGTAGAAGCCGGTAGTGCAAAATACTTATCTAGTAGTGTTGTCAATAATGAAGTAGTAGGTACTATTTCTCAAATTAGTTATTTAGATCATGCTAAATATGATGTTAATTATCATGTGTCTTCCGATAAATATATGGAAAAAGAAGATATTAAGAATAATTATAATCAAGTAGTGTTTACTGATTCTTCTAATCATTTAGAAGTGGGCTTTAAAATTATTTCTGTTGATTGGGAAGATGGAATTACTTCCTATCTTGATTTTGTTACAAATCTTAATTACGTAGAAAATAAAGAGTTATATGATGTTTCTGTTTATAATGAGGAAGATGTTAGTTATCAGGAGAAAAATTATCATAAAATTTCTATGACGTATCGTAATTTAGAAGATAATTTAACTTATCATTATGTGCAATTAATTACAGAAATAGATGATTTGACTGCCGTTGCAATTACCTATATTCAAGAAGATGAAATAACAGATGATGTTCTTCTAGATTTTTTAGATTATAGTGTCAACCAAGAATAATAGTTTAGAATCTATTTATTAGATTCTTTTTCTTTGATTTACATTTTTTTGTAATAGTGATAATATAATAATAGAAAGGTTGTGAGAGAATGAGAAATAAAAAGAAGAGTGTTTTTATTATCGTTTTTGTATTGTTAGTTATTATTGCTTTGGTTTGTTTATTTATTTTCTTATTTAGTGGTAACAAGGATTCTCAAAATAAAAATATTCATACTAACTCGGTATATCGTATTTCAGGGAATAATCTAGAGTCCTTTGATTTTTATTTTTTACAATTAGAAAATGAGAGGGAAAATAAAGTTTATAGTCCACTTTCTATCAAGTATGCATTAGGAATGCTTGCTGAAGGTGCTGATGAAGAGACTAAGGAGCAAATTATTAGTGTCATTGGAGATTATGCTGCTAAAAAATATATTAATAGTAGTAATATGTCTTTTGCTAATGGATTATTTGTTAAAGATTCTTATAAAAGTACTGTTAAGGCAACCTATGCTGATTTATTATCTAGTAAGTATAATGCTGATGTTATTTATGACTCGTTTGATTCTGCCAATACGCTTAATTCTTGGGTTAGTGATAAAACATTTAATTTAGTGAATAATGTTTATGATGATATATCTGATTTTGAATTTATATTAGTTAATGCTTTAGCTATTGATATGGAATGGGTTCAACAGATTCAAAATCCTACTAGGTCTTATTATGTTGGTTTTGATCATGAAGAATATGGTAAATATGTTTCCTCACTTTCTAGTGATGGTTATCATCGTTTAGAGTTTGATGATGACAAAACTGATGTTGAAGCAGTAGAAATTGGGGCAGTAGTTAATAAGTACGATATTGTGAATGAGCTTGGTGAGGAGAATATAAGAAAGACTGTAACCGATGCTTATAATGAGTGGATTATAGAAAATCCATATGATAAAATAGATGATTTTGATGCTTATCTTGACCAGTATCTTGAGGATATAGATGAGAATTATGGTCATGTTAGTAGTTCTACTGATTTTTATTTCTATACTGATGATAATGTAAAAGTGTTTGCTAAAGATTTAAAGGAATACAATGGTACTACTTTACAATATGTTGGAATTATGCCAACCAATGAAAGTCTTGATAGTTATATTAAAAATATAAAAGTTAGTGATGTTCATACCTTAATTAACAGTTTAAAGTCAATTTCACTTGATAATTTTAAAGATGGTGTAATTACCGAAATATCTGGATATGTTCCAATGTTTCATTTTGATTATGAACTTGATTTAATGGCTGATTTGAAAGAACTTGGAATTACTGATGTATTTGATTCTAATAAAGCAAATTTATCGAATTTAACTACAGAGCAAGCATATATTAATGATGCTAAGCATAAGGCAACTATCGAGTTTTCTAATGATGGTATTAAGGCTGCAGCAGTAACCATTGCTGGTGGTGAAGGTGGTGCTAGTGGTGGTTTTGAATATTTATATGAAGTCCCTGTAGAACATATTGATTTAACTTTTGATAGCCCATATTTGTTCTTAATTAGAGATGTAGATACTGGTGAGGTATGGTTTACTGGAACTGTATATGAACCTACAGAGTATGTGCCATATTACTAGAATGGATCATAAAGAGTTGATCAGGAGAAAAGTAAGTTTTTACTTTTCTTTTTTCATGTTTATATTATCATTAATTATTTTTTTACAAGTTTTTTGTAAATGTTTTTCTATATATTTTCTTTTCTATATATTTTTGATATAATGTTCATGTAAATATATTAAGGAGAATTTATTATGAAGAAGACAATAAGAGATTATGATTTGGAAGGGAAAAAAGTTATAATTAGATGTGATTTTAATGTACCTATTAAAGATGGTCAAATTATTGATGACAACAGGATTGTCATGGCTCTTGATACTATTAATTATGCTATCAATCATGGTGCAAAAGTTATTTTGATGTCTCATTTAGGTAGAATAAAGGAAGAAGAAGATAAAATTAAAAATAGTTTGCGTTTGGTTTCTATAAGATTGTCTGAGTTACTTAATAAAGAAGTCTTATTTATTCCACAAACGCGTGGCAAAACTTTAGAAGAAGCTATAAATTCTTTACAGAATGGTGATGTATTACTTATGGAAAATACTCGTTTTGAAGATGTTCCAGGTAAAAAAGAAAGTGGAAATGATATAGAACTTGGCAAATATTGGGCAAGTTTAGGAGATATTTTTATTAATGATGCTTTTGGTACAGCACATAGATCTCATGCTTCTAATGTAGGAATTGCGACTTATCTTCCATCTGGGCTTGGATTTTTAGTTGAAAATGAAGTAAGTAATTTATCAATTTTAAATAATCCAGAACATCCTTTTATAGTAATATTAGGTGGAAGTAAAGTTGCTGATAAAATTGGTGTTATTGAAAATTTAGTAACAAAAGCTGATAAAATAATTATTGGTGGCGGAATGGCTTATACTTTTTTAAATGCAAAAGGGTATGATATAGGTAAATCTATTTTAGATAGTGAAAATATTGAATTTTGCAAAAATATTTTAGCAAAGTATTCTGATAAAATAATTTTACCTGTTGATAATGTAGTAGTTAAAGAATTTTCAAACGATGTTTCTAATAGAACTATTAAAGTTAATGAATTTTTAAAGGATGATATTGGTATGGATATTGGTGTGGAAACAGTTTCTTTATTTTCATCAATATTAGAAAATGCTAAAGTTGTATTTTGGAATGGACCTCTTGGTGTATATGAATTTTCAAAATATTCTATAGGTACAGAAAAAGTCTTAGAAAAGTTAATAAAAACAAATGCTAAAACAATATTAGGTGGTGGAGATATAGTTGCTGCTGCTTCTAAATTAGGATATAAAGATAAGGTTACTCATGCTTCAACTGGTGGCGGAGTTACATTGGAGTTTATGGAAGGAAAAGAATTACCTGGTGTAGTTTCAATAATGAATAAATAAAATGAAAAATGCTAAAAGAAATACTTTTGTTGTTCTTTTAATTACAATTATTATTTTATTTTTTGTATTAAAAGATGATTATGATAACATTGTTAATAATTTAATTCTTGCTAATAAGTTATATATATTAATAGGCATTGTTCTAATTTTTGTATATTGGTTGTTAAGATCACTTTGTCTGTATGTTATTGTTAAAGAATATAATCCAAATGTAAAATTTAAAGAAATGTTTCATCAGACAGTTATTACTCAGTTTTTTAATGGCATAACTCCTTTTTCTACTGGTGGGCAGCCAATGCAAGTATATATGCTTAAAAAAAGTGGAGTAAGAATAGCTTCAGCTACTAATATAATTGTTCAAGACTTTATAATGTATCAGTTAGCATTAATTATAATAGGGATTTTCGCACTTTTTATTAATTGGTATTATCATCTCTTTACAGTTTCTGCTGTACTTAAGTCTTTAATAATTTTTGGCTTTATTATTAATATTTTAGTTGGTTTAGGCTTGATTTTTATTAGCTTTTCAAAGAAATTTAATAGTTTTATAGGTACTTTGCTAATTAAATTTTGTTTGAAATTGAAACTTATTAAAAATAAAGATAGTGTTATTGCAAAGTGGGAAGAAAAACTTTCTGAATTTCATACTAGTGCTAGATTGTTTAAAAAGAAGAAACTATTGTTTTTTAAGTGCTTTTTATATTATTTATTATCTTTAATAATATTCTATGTAATTCCATTTTTTGTATTTCTTAGCTTTGACTCATCACTTTCTATTTCTATTCCAGAGATAATAACTGCTTCTGCTTTTGTTTTAATAATTGGAAATTTTGTTCCTATCCCTGGTGGAAGTGGTGGGATTGAATATGGATTTTTGAAATTTTTTGGTGTCTTTGTAAGCAATTCTATATTGCTTTCAGCTCTTATTGTTTGGCGATTTATTACTTATTATTTAGGTATAATTGTTGGAGGTATATCTTTAGGATTTTTTAGAGGAGATGATAAAAAAGCATGCGAATAGGAATTTTTACGGATACTTATCCACCATATATTAATGGTGTATCTACTAGTGTTTATATGCTAAAAAAAGCTCTTGAAAGAAAAGGACATCAGGTTTTTGTTGTTACGATTAATAATGATAGTTTGCGTTATAAATTTGATGAAAATAATACTGTTATTAGAATACCTGGTCTTCCCATTGGAATATATGATTATCGAGTAACGAATATATATCCAATTAGGGCAATGAATATTATTAGAAAATGGAAACTTGATGTTATTCATTCCCATACTGAGTTTAGTGTTGGAACTTTTGCAAGAATTATTTCTAGACAATTTAATATTCCTTTGGTTCATACTTATCACACAATGTATGAAGATTATACTCATTATATAACTAAAGGATATTTTGATAAATCAAGTAAAAAAATAGTAGAGTATTTAACATTGTTTTATTGTGATAAAACAACTAATGAGTTAATTGTTCCTACTAAAAAAACCTATGATTTGTTTAAGCAGAAATATGAGGTTGATAGAAATATTTATATTATACCTACAGGTATAGAAATAGAAAGATTTTATATTGAAAACATTGATAATGATAAGGTTGAGGAAATAAGAAAAAGTCTTGAATTAAGTAAAGATTCTTTTAATATTGTTTTTGTAGGTAGATTAGCTAAAGAGAAAAATGTTGATTTGCTTCTTAATGCTCAAAAAAATATTGTGCAGAAAAATAAAAATATTAATCTTATTATAATTGGTGATGGACCTGATATGGAGGAATATAAAAATACTGTATCTAGGCTAAAAATAGATAATAATGTTATTTTTGTTGGAAAAGTTCCATGGGATAGTGTTCCTTTATACTATAGATTAGCGGATGTATTTGCAACTGCTTCGCATACTGAAACTCAAGGGTTAACTGTTATTGAGGCAATGGCAGCTAGTGTTGCACCTATTTGTATTGATGATGAGAGTTTTAGAAATACAGTAATAGATGGTTTAAATGGTAGAATTTTTAAAGAACAGTCAGAATATGAAAATATTGTTATAGAATTATATAAAAATAGGAAATTACTTAATCAATTGCAAAAACAAGCTAGACTTAATGCTGAAGTTCATAGTTCTAAATATTATGGTGAGTCTGTTTTAGATGTTTATAAACACGCTATTGAACATAAACAAAACGATAATTATGGTGTAATTGGCAAATTAGTAGATAAGTTTAAAAATAAGGAGGATTAGTTTAATGTTAATAGTTGGTAATCAAAAAACATATTTAAATAAGAATTCTGTTTTAGCTTTTATTAATCAAACGAAAGATTTTAAACAAGACGGTGTTGTAATATGTCCTAGTTATTTATATATTGATTTATTTTGTAATAATTCTAATTTTGTTGTTGGGAGTCAGAATGTTTCAGAAAATGAAAGTTCTTCTATGACAGGAGAGATTACTGCTGGACAGTTGTCTTCTATGAATGTTAAATATTGTATTGTTGGACATTCAGAGCGAAGAGAATACCAAAGAGAAGATACAACAATGTTTGTTAATAAAATTAAATGTTTAATAAAATGCAACATTATCCCTATTTTTTGCGTAGGAGAGCAAAAAATAGATAAGGAAAATAATTTGACAAAAGACATTGTTGGAAAACAAATTTTGGAAGTTTTATCAAATTTTGCTGGTAATGACATTAAAAATATTGTAATTGCATATGAACCAGTTTGGGCAATAGGTACGGGACTTGTTCCAACTAATGAAGAAATTATTGATGTTGTTAATTATATTAAAGATTTAATTAGTGATAAATTTGGAATTAATTTATTAGTTTTGTATGGTGGGAGCGTCAATAAAAAAAATATATCTTTATTAAATCAAATTTCTTCAATAGATGGGTATTTAATTGGTGGTGCTAGTACAAAAGTAGATGAATTTCTTTATATAGTGAGTGAATGCAGCAAATAATTATAAATTTTTACTATTTTCGACAAAACTTTACATAACTAGCTAATATTTGCTATATAAAATAATTGCTATATCCTGTATAATTATATTTGCGTGTAGTTAGAGAAAGGATAAAATATGAATAACATTAAAGTGCTTATGATTGATGACAATGTTGAACTTGTCAAGATGGTAAAGGAGTATTTTAGTGATCACGCAAATATCAATATGATTTTGGAAGCCTATGATGGTCAAGAAGGCATTAAATTGATAAAAGAAAATCAAAGTGATTACGATGTAGTAATTTTGGATTTAATTATGCCAAAGAAAGATGGTATTGATGTTTTAGAGGAAATGAAGAAAGCTAATATTAATAAAAAAATAATTGTATTAACTTCATATAATTCTGAAGAGATGATTAGAAAGACTTCGGAATTGGGAATAAATTACTTTATTTTAAAACCATTTGAGCTTTCTGATTTAGAAAGAAGAATAATTAATTGTTGTAGTGATAATACAAATAATAAAAAGAATATTGATGTACATTATAATAATTTGCAGATATCTATTACGAAAATATTACATGAGTTAGGTGTACCATCACATATTAAAGGTTATCAATATATAAGAGAGGGAATATCTATTATATATGAAAGACCTGAAGTTATTGGTGGAATTACTAAAGAGTTATATCCTGATATTGCCGAAAGATTTTCTACTACTGTATCAAGGGTTGAAAGAGCAATTAGACATGCAATAGAAGTTAGTTGGAATAGAGGTAATTGGGATCTTATGGAAGATATTTTTGGTCATAGTGTTGATATTGATAAAGCAAAACCAACTAATTCTGAATTTATAGTTACTGTTGCTGATAAATTAAGATTAGAATTTCATAAAAGTTATATTTAATTTTTGTCGTATTGAAATATGTATTTAAGTAACTATTTATTAGTTACTTTTTTGTTTTATAATTATATTAGTGTTAAAAAGTAAAATTATATATAATTGCTTTTTTTAATATTTGTTTTTTAATTTGTAAACTTGACTTACATTATTATTAGTTATATAATTTATGATATATAAAATGGAATGTGAGGTCACTTTATGGAGCGTAAAATATTTCAGTTTTTACAACATTGGAAAAATGAAGATTTTAGGAAGCCTTTAGTTATATATGGTAGTAAACAAGTTGGTAAAACTTATACAGCGTTAAAATTTGGTGAATTTAATTATAAAAATACAATTTACATTGATATTACTAATAATTATGAATTTGTTTTGTGCTTGAAAAAAGAAAAAACTATTGATGCCATGATTAATTTGGTTGGAAATTACGCAAAAGATGTGGTATTAAAAAATGAAACGTTAATTATATTAGATAATGTCAATGATATTGATATTGTTAATTCTATTAAAACTTTTGGAAAATTTAAAAATGATTATCATATTATTATTATCACTTCTTTAAAAGAAAATTTATCAAAGTTTAAAGGAGTAGAATTACAATTTAAAGCTATGATGCCAATGGATTTTGAAGAATATTTAATTGCTATAGGTAAAAGTGAATTACTTGATTTTATAAAATTGTCTTTTAAAAATAATACCAAAATGCCTTTTCATTCTTTAGCTATGGAATATTTTGATAATTTTGTTGTTACAGGAGGAATGCCCGAAGCTGTTTATTCATCATTAAACGATGGAAACTTACTTATTTTAAATTCTATTTTTGATAAAATCCTTGACTCTTATAAGAAAGAAATGGCTTCACAAGATAATTTAATTGATATTACAAGAAGTTATGAAGTTTATGATAGTATTCATTTACAACTTGAAAAGTCTAATAAGAAATTTCAATATGGTCTTATTAAAGATGGAGGAAGATCTAAAGAATATGAAAAATCTATTAATTTCCTTCATAATAATGGTTTTATTTATAAGTGCTATAAATTGTTAGATGTTAAGTCACCGTTGGTTTCTTTTAAGGATAAAGATAATTTTAAAGTTTATTTTAATGATAGCGGTCTTTTATATAAAAGAATGCACTTAAATAGGAAAATATTTGACTCCAATTTTAATTTTAAGTGGATTTTGTATGAAAATAGTGTTGCTATTTCATTAATTAATAATGGTTATACTTTACAATACTATCAATCTGATGGTAAGGCTTTTATTGATTTTGTTATTCAAACAAGAACTGGTAATATAGTACCTATAGAATTGGTTCCATATATTAAAAATAAGTCTAAAGCTTTGCCTCTTTTTGTTGAAAAATATGGTATTAAAGAGGCAATTAGAGTTACACAAGATAATTTTTGTGTAAAAAAAGGTATTCGTTATATTCCGTTTTATGCTACTTTTTGTTTAAATGAAATAATATAGGAGGATTTATGAAAAAAATAGTTTTATGTATTTTAGATGGGTGTGGTATTAGAGAAGAAAAAGATGGTAATGCTTTTGCAAATGCTAACAAGCCTAATTTTGATATGTTAATTAATAAATATCCACATTCAATTTTACAAGCAAGTGGTCCTTTTGTTGGACTTCCAGAAGGTCAAATGGGAACTAGTGAAGTTGGGCATATGAATATTGGTAGTGGAAGAGTCGCTTTACAGCCATTACAAGCGATTACTCAAGCAATTGAAAGTGGAAATATTAATTATAATAAAGAGATTTTGGCAGTATTTGAACATATTAAGAAGAATAATTCTAATTTACATTTAATTGGTTTATTATCTGATGGTGGAGTACATTCTCATATTAATCATTTACTTGGAATTCTTGAGATGTGTAAAAAAAATAATATTGAAAATGTTTATTTAGATTTATTTACTGATGGTAGAGATACTTATGAAAAAAGTGCATTAAAATATTTAGATATTTTAAATAATAAAATTGTTGAATTAGGAATAGGTAAAATTTCTACTATATCTGGTAGATATTATGGAATGGATAGAGATGATAATTTTGATAGATTAAAGCTTTCTTATGATGCGATTTGTTATGGTAATGGGCCACAATATAATGATTATAAATCTTTAGTTAATGATAGTTATTCTAAAGGTATATATGATGAATTTATTGTTCCAGGTGTTATCAATAGCTGTCCAATTGCAGATAACGATGGAATAATTACTTTTAATTTTAGAAAAGATCGTTTAAGGGAATTATTTACTTGTTTAACAAATGTTTCTGTTTATGAAGAGAAAGCTAAGGAAAAAGGTTTAAATTTACGTAATTATAATAATTTGAAAGTACTTACCATGTTTCCTGTTGTTGAATCAGTTAAAGCTTCACATGCCTTTAATGATTTAGATATGAAGAATATTTTAGTTGATTATTTACATGACAATCATGTTAGTCAATTAAGAATTGCCGAGACTGAAAAGTTTGCTCATGTTACATTTTTCTTTGATGGTGGAAGAGAAGTAGAATATGATGATATGAAAAAAATATTGATACCATCTCCTAAAGTAGCAACTTATGATTTGAAACCAGAAATGAGTGCTTATGAAGTAACTGAAAAATTTTTATCAGAATTTATTAATTTTGATGTTACGATAATGAATTTAGCTAATGGAGATATGGTTGGGCACACTGGTAATTATCAAGCTGCTATTAAGGCAGTAGAGGATATTGATAATTGTCTTGGGAAAATATATAGAAAAGTAGTATTAGAAAATGATGGTATTTTAATAATAATTGCTGATCATGGTAATTGTGATATGATGTGGGATGAAAATCATAATCCCGTTACTAGTCACACTACTAATCCAGTTCCTTGTATAATTACTAAGGAAAATATTAGAGTTAAAAATGGAAAATTAGCAGATATTGCTCCAACAATTCTTTATTTATTGGGATTGGATATTCCTAAAGAAATGACAGGAGATTGCTTAATCGTTAATATTTAAATGATTGCATTATTCGAATATATGTTCTATAATTTAGATGGTGATATTATGAAGCGGATTATATTTCATATTGATGTGAATAATGCTTTTTTGTCTTGGTCAGCTGTTAAACTGCTGAGTGAAGGATATAAAATTGATATAAGGCAAATTCCTTCTATTATTGGCGGTGATGAATCTAGTAGGCATGGGATTGTGTTAGCTAAATCTCCTGTAGCAAAAAAGTATGGTATAAAAACAGCAGAAACTATATATTCGGCAAGGAAAAAGTGCCCTAATTTAAAGGTTTTCTCTCCTAATATGGAATATTATAGATTAATGTCAAAAAAAATGATTGATCATATTAGTAATTATTCTCCTGACTTAGAACAATTCTCTATTGATGAATGTTTTCTTGATTTAACTGGGACTACTTATTTATATGATGATATATTGGATTTGGCTTACAAGATTAAAGATGAAATTTTTGAGAAATTTGGGTTTACTGTTAACATAGGAATTGGTAATAACAAACTTTGTGCTAAAATGGCTAGTGATTTTGAAAAACCTAATAAAGTTCATACTTTGTTTGAAAATGAAATAGAAAGTAAAATGTGGCCACTTCCAATTGAAGATTTATTTATGGTTGGGGAAAAAACAGCAATTAAATTAAAGAAAATGGGATTTTATACCATAGGTGATGTTGCCAAATGCGATTGCAAAAGACTAATAAAAGAATTTAAAAGTTTTGGAAATACTATTTATGAAATGGCTAATGGTATTGACAATTCTATTGTTGATTCTACAATTTCACAAAGTAAAAGTATAAGTGTTTCTTTGACCTTAGATAAGGATACGGATGATATTGAATTATTAAAAAAAGTTTTATTACATCAAGTTGATGAAGTTGGAAGAGCATTACGAAAAAAGAAATTATATACCACGATAGTTGCTATAACATTTAAAACTTCTGAGTTTATTAGTTTTTCTAAACAATGTAGTACTGATTTACCTATTAATTCTAATAACGCTATATATGATAAAGTTATTAGTTTATTGTATAAATCTTGGAATTTTGAAAAAATTAGAAATATTGGTGTACGGATATCTGGGTTTACAAATAAACGAGTGACTCAAACTTCTTTATTTGAAGATGGTAATAAAGAAGTTGATGATGAAAAAATACAATCGGTTTTAGATAGTATTAAAGACAAATATGGAAGTAATATAATTAATCCAGCATCATTAATTGATAAAGAATAGAATATTTTATAAAAAGGAGCATTACACATATGTTTATTAGTCTAATTTTATTGATACTTTTAATTATCATAAATGGTATTTTTGCTGCTAGTGAATTATCTTTTTTATCTATCGATAAATTTAAATTAAATAAGGATGCTAAAAATGGTAATAAACGTGCCATAAAAGTTAAAAGAATGCTTGATAATCCAGATCAGTTCTTGTCTACTATTCAAATTGCTATTACATTAGCTGGTTTTTTAGCAAGTGCCTTTGCTGCTGATACTTTTGCTGACTATTTATTACCCTTTTTTTCATTTTCTATAGTTTCTAAAGAAATATTAAGACTTTTTTTAGTTATATTAATAACTATTATTCTCTCATATTTTACTTTAGTATTTGGTGAGTTAGTACCTAAACGAATAGCAATTAATTATCCACAAGAAATTTCATATTTTTTTGTTGATATTATTCGGTTAGTTATGTTTTTTTGTTATCCATTTATAAAAATTTTAACGTTTTCAACAGAAGTTGTTTGTAAATTTTTTAAAATTAAGTCAAAAGATAATAAATATACTGAAGAAGACGTGAAAAAGATGATTCTTTTAGGATACGATGAGGGAATTTTAGAAGAAAAAGAAAAAGAATATATTCTCAATATTTTTAAGTTTAATGATATTGAAGTATCTAATATTATTACGCCTAAAAAAGATGTTGTACTTATTAATATAGAAGATACTATTTTAGATATTATTTCTGTAATAAAAAGTCGTAAATATACTAGATATCCTGTGTATTCAAAAAACAAAAAGAAAATTATTGGGATTTTAAATGTTAAAGATTTGATTATGCAATATAAAAAAGATAATAGAAATTTAGATATAAAGAAAATAATAAGACCTGTTAGTTCTTTTTTATCAACTGATAAAATTGATGATGTTTTTAGGCTTATGCAGGAAAAAAGAGAAGTTTTTGCTTTAGTGTATGATAAAGAGAAATTTTTAGGAATTGTAACTATTGAAGATGCAATAGAAGAAATTGTTGGAAATATATACGATGAGTATGATAGATAGGTGATGTTTAATGATATTAAATCAAGGTAATATAAATAATTTTTTAAATAAGTATATAACTTTTGTTAATAAAATATCTGATTATTATAATTATGATAATAATATTAGACATCTTTTATATCTTATTGTTCCAGGCTTTGTAGCAAAATATGGAATTTCCAATGAAAAATCAATTTTAGTATGTTTTGAAAAAGTAAGAATTTATATAAGTGGAACAGAAGATAATACAGTAACAGCAACTTTTAATCGTATTTTGAAAAAAAATGATAATAATTATTATACAGAAAAGTATGTAGTCTTAAATCAATATAGGAAAGCTAGTTTTACTAATATGTTTGATAATATAATTCATGAATTTAATCATGCTGTTAATTCTTTAAATAATGAGATAAGCTTAGATGATAAATATATTAAGCTTCGCACTGGTCTTTGCTATTTAGTGTATGATAGAAAAAACATGAAATTTCTTTATAAGTCTAATGAATCTTTTTTAGAGGAAGTAATTAATACTGAACAAACTGAAGAAATCATTAATATAATAAATTCTTTTGGTAATTATACTATTGAAAATGTCGAATTTAATAATACTTTGCATGTTTTGAAAAATGAAATTGTTGGAAATAATTATATTTCTGATTCATATGCTTTTCAGTCTCTTGTTTGTGATATATTGATGAAAAATAAAACTTTTTATCCAACTATTTCTAATTTGAGATTTAAAGGCTTTGTGAATGATATTCCTATTATGTTTGATGGTATTATTGGAAAAAATGGTAGCTATCAATATTTAAATGTCTTATTAAAAAAAATTTATAATTTACAGATTAAGTATTCAAAATCTTTATTTTTTAAAAAAATAATTTTAAATAAAATTAAATTAAAAGCTCAAGAATTATTAAGTATTATTAAGGAATATGATAATAAATGTATTTATAAATAGTTATTATATTTTGTATAAATACTTTTTGATATAACATTACTATTTTTCCTTTTGTATTCTTTTTCTAAAAAATCATAATATGTTCCTGGTGTTATAACTCCATTTAATTTTAATAGATCACTTCCAGTTACACCAAGTACATTGTCTACTAATTTTACACAGTTAGTAAATAGTAAAAAATAAGTTTTATAGCTAGTCTGCTTAAATTTATAAAATTTTGCTCTTGTTTTTTTTTGCAACAAAATAGCGTATTTATTTTGCTTGTTAGTCGCTGGATTCCATTGATATGTATTACTTTTTATTTTTTCTATTTCTTTTTTTAAAGTTTTCTTTTCTTGATTTGTTAGTGTAATACCAAATGAAAATATTGTTTTATCAGAATTGTTAGTACAAAACTTTAAGTATTTTTCTTTTCCTTTTATTTCAAAAAGTGTACCATCACCTATTAATTCAAAAAATTTTTTGGTTGATTCATCATAGCAACCATAAGAGTAAACAGTATTTTCAAAAAATAAATCAGCATGTCCAAATTTACCAATCGAAGTATCTTTTACATGAATGAAAATTTCTAAATCAACTTCACCACTTACATTTTTATTTGTATAATTAATGATTGCTTTATTACTTTTTATCATTTTATTTATTTTTAAAAGAACTTTGTATGGAATCATCACAGATATGATTGTTGGTAATGTGATTCTAAAACTTCTTTTTTCTTTATTTAAATATTTAGTTGGATTACATTCTTTTATAAAATCTTTAAAATATGTTATTGAAAAAAGTATTAAGTATATTCCTAAAATATTAGCTAAGTTGTTAATGTTTTTACTTGGACTTTTAATCATTATAAAGCTAAAAATAAAATCTATTAAGCTACCAATTAGTACTGTATAGTAGTTCTGTTTTTCTTTTTTTTTAAATATTATATAAGTAATAAATTTTATTAAACCATTTATTAGCATGTATATTCCAAATGTAATTGTAAATATTGCTAGAAATTTTTTCTTGTTATTATAAAAAAATATTCCAATTACTAAAGTGGATATTGATATAGAAATATCTTTGATTTTTTTTGATTTTATTATATTTAATATTAATGTTATTGAACCTAATAATGTAATTGATAATGAAGTAACAATATGAAATATACTTAAATATTTTGTTTTAAAAATTATTATAGTAAGCCCAGTAATAAGAAACAGTATTGAAATTATAATGTAAGATAGTTTTGTTATTGTTTTTTTTTCCATAAAATCACCATATATAATTATATTCTAACATATTTTTAAATGTTATGATATAATTATATATACAAGTTAAATATAACTTTAATTTTTAGTTAGGAGTAGATTTTATGAATAAGATTTTTTCTAGATTTTTAGATAATTGCAAAAATATTGAAAGTTATTATGAGAATCTTGTCGAACTTACTAAGAATCATAATTATGTTGGTTCTACTAATGAATGGATTATAGATAATTATTATTTGGTAGTTGAAAATAAGAACTTTATTAGAAAAATTTTTAAAGAGAGAAAAAATATAAAGACAATTCTAGAAATTAATGAGGAAATGTACTTTATTTTACTAAATATTTTTAAAAAGTTTAATTTTAATTTAGATAAAAACATTTTATTAAAAGAATTAAATAATTATCAAAATAAAAATAGTTGTTATTTTTCATATGTATCAATAGATGTTGTTCCAATTTTAATATCAATGATTTTAATAGATGAATTAAATAAATTGTGCATAAAGAGAAAAGACAAGCAAGTTGATATATTGAAAGTTAAAGATTTGATGCATCAAATAGATTTAGCTCGTAATAATAATGAAAAGATTAATCTTGATGATTACATTTCTATCGATGAATATTTAATTAATCATCCAGTATATTTGTATCATTTAAATGCTAGTTTGAAAGAATTAGGGGAACAATCGAGTGAAATTTTTGAAAAATTAAATGGTTACTTGGAAGATAACAATGTAGATTTAAAAGAAGTTATAAACACTGAACATTTATCTAGTATAGAAGATAATATTTTAGTATCAAATATTTTTAATAATTTGCGAGTTTTATCAAAGTTAGAAGTAAGTGAATTATGTGATAAAATTAGTAAAACCGAACAACTTTTATTAACAGATTCTGTGTATAAAAATTTAACTCAAGAGAGTAAAGAACTTTATCGAAGACAGATTGTTATTAATACTAAAAAGAAAGATGAATATAAATATGTAAATAGTTTAGTTTTAAAGGCTGATAAGGAAAATAAACATATTGCAGATTATATTTTTAAAAAGAAAAATTATAATAGGATATTTATCTTATATGTGATTTTAATCTTAATGTTTACTATTACTATATCTTGGATAATTGCCCCTTATTTAATTGATGTATTTATAGTTGGTTTTATTTTGCTTTTGGTTCCTATAAGTGAAGTAGTTATTCAGATTGTTAATAAAATATTTATGTATTTTAATAGACCTAAAGTTTTACCGAAACTTGATTTTTCAAAAGGCATTCCTAAAGAATATTCTACTATGGTAGTTATTCCTACAATTGTTAAAGATACAAAAAAGATAGACAATATGTATAGGTGTTTAGAAAAATATTATTTATCTAATAAAACTGCTAATTTGTATTTTACTCTTCTTGGCGATTGTATGGAATATAAGACAGCTGATTATGATTTAGATTCAGTTATCGCATCTTATGGTGTAAAAAAAGCAGAAGAGTTGAATAAAAAGTATGGAAAAGAATTGTTTTTCTTTATGTATCGAAGAAGGGCTTTCAATCCAGCTGAAGGAAAATATCTTGGGTATGAAAGGAAACGTGGTGGTTTATTACATTTTAATAAAATACTTTTAGGAAAGCTTTCGCAAGAAGAAAGAGAAAAATATGTATATATAGAAACAATTTCTAATTTGAAGGCTAAGATTAAATATGTAATTACACTAGATTCTGATACAGAACTTGTTTTAAATTCAGCACAAAAATTAGTTGGCCTTATGGCTCATCCTTCTAATAAACCAGTTTATAATAATTCTAAAACAAAAGTTATAAGTGGTTATGGTATTGTGCAACCTAGAGTTAGCGTAGACATTGAAGCTACTAATAAATCTACTTATTCTCAACTTATGGCCGGTATAGGTGGATTTGATATTTATTCATCTATTGTTCCTAATTTTTATCAAGATGTTTTTGGTGAAGGTAGTTTTGTTGGAAAGGGTATTTATGATGTTGAAACTTTTGACACAATAATCGGCGATAGATTTCCAGAAAATTTAATTTTGAGTCATGATTTGTTAGAAGGAAATTATTTAAGATGTGGATATGCTTCTGATATTGAGTTAATAGATGATTTCCCTAGTGCTTTTTTAGTAGATATGTCACGCCAACATCGTTGGACTAGAGGAGATGTGCAAATAATTGGTTGGATTAAATCCAAAGTTAAAAGTAAGAGAAATGGTAAAGTAAAAAATCCGTTAAATGGAATTGAAAAGTTTAAAATATTTGATAATATAAGACGTATTTTTATTAATCCATCACTATTGTTTTTAATGCTTTTATCTTTTATTATGGGGAATCCTGTTTATACTACTATTGCGGTTTTATTGATAATATCTCTTCCAATTTTCTTTTATTTAAGTGAGATATTCAATATTCAAAAAAGAACTATTGCTTCGTTTAAGCATTATGACTCTTTAGTATTTGGTTCAACAGCTTTAATATCACGTCTTTATATTAATTTTATTACTATTCCATATGTTGCTTATATGCATTTAAATGCTATGTTTAAGTCATTATATAGAATGTTAATAAGTCATAAGAATTTACTTAATTGGATAACAGCTGAGGATGCAAGTAAGACAATAAATGATAATCTATCTACTTATCTGTTAGCTTTTAAAGCAAATTATATTGCTGTTTTGCTTTTTATTAATTTAATAATCTTTAATCCTAGTTATTTATACATTGGTCTAGTTATTATATTTTCTTTCTTAATAGCACCTTTTGTTTTGTGGCTAGTAAGTAAGAAAAATTTGAAAGAAAAAGATGTTCTAAATGATAAAGAGGATGAAGAATTAATGGGAATTGCTTATAGAACTTGGTTATATTTCAGCAATTTATTAACAAGTTCTAATAATTATTTGATTCCTGATAATTATCAAATTAATCGTGAAATAAAAGAAGACTATAAAACTTCACCTACTGATATTGGAATGTCAATTGTTGCAATAGTATCTGCCTGTGAACTAGATTTTATAAAAAGTGATGTTGCTATTAAGTTACTTAATAATGTTATTTCTTCTATTGAAAAATTAGAAAAATGGAATGGTTTTATATATAATTGGTATGATATTAAGACAATGGAGAAAATATATCCATATGATATATCTTCTGTTGATAATGGAAACTTAGCTGCATGTTTGTTAGTTGCTAAGGAATTTGTCAATGATATTGGTAATAATGAATTAAGTGGTCGTATTGAAAAATTATTTGATGATATGGATTTTTCAAAGTTATATACTAATAAAGATGTATTTAGTGTAGTATATAATGCTACTGAAGAAAAATTATCAATATATAATTATAATAAGTTTGCTAGTGAAAGTAGACTTTTAGGTTTTGTGGCTATTGCTAAAGGTGATGTTCCTTCTAAACACTGGCTTTGCCTTGATAAATCTTTGACAAGATTTAAAAAATATAAAGGGCTTACTTCTTGGTCTGGAACTTCTTTTGAGTATTTTATGCCAGCAATTTTTATGAAAAGCTATCCAAATACTTTATTAGATGAAAGTTATTTCTTTGCTTTGTATTGTCAAAAAGAATATATGAATGAAGTAGATCCTAGTATGCCATGGGGAATTTCCGAATCTGCTTATGGTGAATTAGACGATGGTTTGAATTATAAATATAAAGCTTTTTCTACCCCTTATTTAAAAGTTCAGGAGGATAAGGAGCAAGAGATAGTTATTTCGCCATATGCATCAATTTTGGCAATAACAACTAATCCTAAAGAAGTATATAATAATATTAATAGATTAAAAGAGATTGGTCTTTATGGAAATTATGGCTTTTTTGAATCTTATGATTATGATGATAGGGAGATAGTTCTTTCATATTTTGCTCATCATCAAGGAATGATTCTTGCTAGTTTAGCTAATTATTTGAAGAAAGATGTTATTAGAAATTATTTTCATAATGATGTTAGAGTTCAATCAGTAGAAATTTTATTGAAAGAAAAAGTGCAATTAAATCCGGTGATTGACTTGAAAATTTATGGATATAAGAAATACAACTATGAAAAAGAAAAAGTTGAAAATGATATTCGTGAATTTAATTATTTGTCATTGATTCCAGAAGTATCTGTTTTATCAAATAATAATTATTTATTACTTATAAATGATAGAGGTAATGGATTTAGTAGATATAAAAAAGTACAACTTAATAGATATAGAAAGATAACAGAACAAGATTATGGTATGTTTTTGTATATTAAAGATCTTGAAACTGGAAAGTTTTGGTCTAATACTTATGCTCCTACAAATGTTAAACCAGATAAGTATAATATTGTTTTTGCTAGTGATAGAATTAATTTTATTAGACAGGATGGTGGTATTACAACTAAGACAGAGATAATTGTTACTAAAGAACATAATGCTGAAATAAGAAAAATTACGTTAAAGAATAATTTTAATCAAGATAAGACTTTGGAATTAACAACTTACACTGAACCGATAATTATTGAAAATATTGAAGATATTACTCACCGCACATTTAAAAGCTTGTTTATAGGTAGTGAATATGATGAATTGCATCAAGCTATAATTATGTGCAGAAAGAACAATAATAAGAAAACAGTTCAATATTTAGTTAATAGATTGTTAGTAGAAGATAATGATTTTAAAGTAAGTTATGAAACAGAACGAGCTAATTTTATTGGTAGAAATAGAAATACTGATTATCCTTTAGCACTTACCAAAAAAGACTTAACAAATACAGTAGGAACAAATATAGATCCAGTTATTAGTTTGAGAACTAAGATTATTATTCCAAAAAATTCAGAAAAAACTATATATTTTATTAGTGGATATAGTAAATCCAAAGAACAAATTGACAATATTTTAGATTCATATGATACTACGGCTAAAATTAATGTTGCATTTAAGTATGCTACTCTTGCTAATAATATTAATACTAAGTTATTAGGAATAAATGGCCCTGATATGAGGCACTATAATGTTATGCTTAATTATTTGTATCAAACAAGTAGACATTTTATTAATCCAGAAAGAAAAGATATTTTAACAAAGAATAGTATGAATCAGACTAATTTATGGAAATATGGAATTACCGGTGATTATCCAATAATATTAGTAGAAATTAATGAGAGTGAGTCATTGAATTTAGCAAAAGAAGTGCTTAAAGCTTATGAATACTATAAAAGTAGAGCAATATTTGTCGATGTTGTTATAATTAATCGTGAAAAAGAAGAGTATAAATCAATTATTAAGAGGGAAATTGAAAAAGAAAAATATCGAATGAATACACTTTATGATTTTATGTCTACTCCGGGTGAAATATTTGTTTTAGATGAAAAAGATGTTAATGAGCAAGAATCAATTTTACTTAATATGGTTGCAAGGTTACGTTTTGATAGTAGAAGAAGCACATCTTTAGAGGAAAGTATTGCCTTACTTCAAAAGGAAAATATGATGATTAGTTATGAACCAATTAAGTATGAAAAAAGTATCGATGATGATTTTGATTCTGGTAAATTATTATTTTATAATGGTTATGGTGGATTTTCTGAAAAATGTAATGAATATGTAATAACAAATCCTGATACTCCTACACCTTGGTGTAACGTTCTTTCAAATGATAACTTTGGAAGTATTGTTACAAACAATGAATGTGGATTTACGTATGCTTACAATAGTCAAATGTTTAAAATTACTTCTTGGACTAATGATATTGTTTTAAACGATAAATCAGAAGGAATTAAAGTCGATGATAAGGTAGTTAATCCTATAAGGGCAATTCATGGATTCGGTTATTCAACGTTTATCCATAATACTTCTGATTATAGTTTTGATACAACACATTTTGTAAGTAATAATGACACTGTTAAGTTCTATAAAGTAAAATTTAAGAATAAATGTAAAGTTAGTAAAAAGTATAAACTAACATTTTGGATTAATCCAACTTTTGGTCCTAATGAAGAAAAATCTAGTCGTTATTTACTTAGCGATTATTATCAAGAAATGAATTCAGTACTTATTAGAAATGTTTACAATACTAATTTTTCAGGTGTTACAGCTTTTATTAGTTCAACTTTGCCTATTAAAAATTATTCAATAGATAAAATAATTTTTAAATCAATTGATATTGAGTTAGATATGGACCCAAATGAAGTCAAAGAATTTTCTTTCTTTCTTGGAACAGAGATTGGTAATGATAATGTTTTGAATTTAATTAATAAGTATTCAGATAATGAAAAAATTAATAATGAACTTTTGTTAGTCGAAAATTCATGGTTAACAAAATTAGATAAGATTAAAATTAAAACACCAGATAAAAGCTTTAATACAATTTTAAATGGTTGGTATTTATATCAAACAATGTCTTCAAGACTTAACGCTAAAGCAGGTTTTTATCAAGTCGGTGGTGCTTTTGGTTATAGAGATCAATTACAAGATGCTACAAATATATGTATTGTAGATGAGGATAAAGCACGAAAACAAATTATTGAAAACGCTAAACATCAGTTTGTTCAAGGCGATGTGTTGCATTGGTGGCATGAAATTATAAAAATGGGTCTTAGAAGTAGATATAAGGATGACTTTTTATGGCTAGTATATGCTGTTAATCAATATGTAAAAATAAGCGGTGATTACAAATTTCTTGATGAACAAGTTGGTTTTGTTTGTGGACAAATGCTTAGTGATGATGAAGAAGAACGTGGAATAACATATAGTTATACTACTAATACTGCAACTATATATGAACATTGTTTAATTTCTATAGAAAAATCAATGAGCGAAATTGGTGAAAATGGTCTTCCATTAATGGGAGGCGGTGATTGGAACGATGGAATGAATAAAGTTGGTATTGATGGCACTGGAACTAGTGTTTGGCTTGGATTTTTCTTGTATTATATAATTAATGAGTTTATTGTAATAGCTAAAAAGCACAAGAAATTAGATTGTAAAAAATATACTATATTTTTAGACAAGTTAAAGAATTCTTTAAATACTGTAGCTTGGGATGGTGATTATTATTTAAGGGCATTTTTTGATAATGGTAGTACTTTAGGTTCTCATTTGAATGATGAATGTAAAATTGATTTAATATGCCAAAGTTTTTCGATATTATCTAATGTTATTACAAAAGATAAAATAGATTCTGTTATTAGGTCTGTTGAAAATAATCTTGTTGATAACGACTTAAAAATTATTAAGTTGCTTACACCACCATTTGTAAAATCAGTTAATAATCCAGGATATATTATGGATTATCCGGAAGGAATTAGAGAAAATGGCGGACAATATACTCATGCTACTATTTGGTATATTATGGCACTTATTAAGTTGGGTGCTAACGAGTTAGCTTATAATTATTATCAAATGATAAATCCAATTAATCGAACTCTTACAAAAAGTGATGTAAATCGTTATAAAGTAGAACCATATGTTATTGCTGCAGATATTTATAGTAATAAGCAAAATCCTGGTCGTGGTGGATGGACTTGGTATACTGGAAGTAGTGCTTGGTTTTATAATATCGGTGTAACACAAATATTAGGTTTAAAGAAAGAAGGTAATACACTTAAATTTATTCCTTCGGTTCCTAATAATTGGGAAAATTATGAAATAGAATATAAATACTTTGATACTCTTTATAAAATTAAAATTAATTTTACTAATAGTGATGATATTGTTTTAGATGGAGATAAATTAACAAAAGATTATATTACTTTAAAAAATGACAAGAGAATACATGCTGTTGTGGTAAATATTAGGAGGCATTAAATGATTAATTTTGATTTTCATAAGTATATGAAAAAATATATAAAAAAGGAAGATAAAATTACTTATTTAGATAAAGCTAATGAGATAAAAGAAAGATTTATTAGTGGAGATTTATCTTATTGGAATAAGTTAGATACTTTTATATCAAAAAGAGAACTTATTAAACTGATTAATTTAACAGATTTTATTAAAGAGAATTGCGATGTGTTTTTAGTTATAGGTATAGGTGGATCATATATGGGGAGTAAAGCCGTAATTGAGTCTTTATCTCCTATGTATAATCGAAAAAAACCGGAAATAATTTTTTTAGGAACTAATTTGACTGCTGAAGAGTATCATGAAACACTTAGCTATTTAGAAAATAAAAGTGTTATAGTTAATGTTATTTCTAAATCTGGCACTACTTTAGAGACTTCTATAGCATTTTCTTTAATATTAGAGATGATGAAAAAGAAATATTCTTCTGATGAATTAAAAAATAGAATAATAATAACTACTGATTTGGAAAACGGAAATTTGCGAAAATTAGTTAATAAAGAAGGTTATTTGTCATTTACAATACCAAAAAATGTTGGTGGTAGATTTTCTGTTCTTACCCCTGTAGGACTTTTACCTATTTCTGTAGCAGGAATTAATGTTGCAAAAATTTTAGATGGTGCGCGTGAATCTTTTGAGAAAGTAGATAGAGCTATAGAGTATGCTGTTATTAGAGATATTTTGTACCATAAACATAAATATGTTGAGTCTTTTACTGTATATAATAATAAATTATATTATTTTACGGAGTGGTTAAAACAATTATTTGCTGAAACACAAGGAAAAGATTCTAAGGGAATACTTCCTGTTTCTTGTGTAAATACTAGAGATTTACATTCTTTGGGACAATTTTTTCAAGATGGTAGTGATATTATTTTTGAAACTGTTATAGGTATCGATAAAGATTTTAAAATAGCTTTAGAACAGTATGATATCGAACTTAATAATTTAAATAGAATAGCTTTAGATAAAGTTGCACTTGCTCATAATAATGGTCATACTCCTAGTATTATAATTACTATTGATGAAAAAAATGAGCATACAATAGGCGAACTTATTCAATTTTTTATTTTATCTTCTATTGTTGGAGCAATTCTTTTAGATGTTAATCCATTTAATCAGCCTGGTGTCCAGGATTATAAGGATTTAATAAATGATGAGTTAAAGTAGTGGAGGTTTATATGTGGATTATTATTATTATTGTTATTATTTTTATTTTATCAATTACAATTGTTCAAGTTGATGAATATGAAAGAGGTGTTAAGTTTCATCGTGGAAAGTTTCATAAAATTATGAGTCCTGGTTGGAATTTTGTAATTCCAATATTTCAATCTTATAAAAAGGTTGATATTCGTACTAGGGCAGTAGATGTTCCATCACAAGATGCTATTACAAAAGATAATGTTTCAATTAAAATTAATGCAGTTTTATATTATAAGATTTTTGATGCTTCTAAAGCAGTTTTAGCTGTTGAAAATTATTCGTATGCAATTGAGCAATTGTCTCAGACAACGATGCGTAATGCTGTTGGCGCTGTTACTTTGGATGAGCTTTTGGGTGAAAGAGAAAAGATATCTGAAAAAATTTGTAAGGTTATTGATGAACTTACAGATCCTTGGGGAATTAAGGTTGAAAATGTTGAATTAAAAGATATTTCACTTCCAGAAGAAATGCAACGTGTTATTGCTAGAATTGCTGAAGCAGAAAGAGAAAAGCAAGCAGTTATTACAAAAGCTCAAGGTGAGGTTGAAGCATCACGTAATTTGGCTGAAGCCGCAAGTAATATGAGTAAAGTTCCAGGGGCAATTCATTTAAGAACTTTGTCTACTATTAATGATATTTCTGGTGATGCTTCTAATACAATAGTGTTTACACTTCCTATTGAAGTTTTAAGGGCAGTTGATGGATTTTCAAATAATTTTAATGAACAAAAGGAAAATAAAAAAAATAATTAATAATGGAGGCACTATGAAAGTTTTATTTGTTTCTGATATTCATGGCTCTTTCTATTATACAAAAGTTTTAAAGGATATTTTTAGACGTGAGGAAGCTGATAAAATCGTTATATTAGGTGATTTGTATTATCATGGACCACGAAATGATTTATCTCTTGAATATAATCCAATGAAAGTTTCTGAAGTTTTAAATTCTTTAAAGCAATATCTTTATGTCGTTCGTGGTAATTGTGATTCAGAAGTTGATGAACAAATATCAGATTTTACATTTAATGATAGTTTGTTATTAGATTTTTGTAATAAAAAGATATATTGTACACATGGACATAGATATAATATTGATAATATTCCTAATTGTGAGTTTGATATTATGGCATATGGGCATTTTCATACGGGTTTTATTAAAAAATTAGATGAGCATATTTTTATTAATCCGGGCTCATTATCTTTACCAAAGAATGGTTCTGCCAATAGTTATATTATTTTGGATGAAAGAAGCATAAAATTAAAAGATATTGAAGGCAATATTATAGATAAATTAATTTTTTAATAATTTTCCACAATTGTTGTGAAAAATACTTTTAAAAATAGTAACATGTGTTATATAATAAGATAAATTATGTGAGGTTACTATGGTTAAGAGAAAAAAAAATGGAACTTTGATTGTATTATCTGGACCGTCAGGTGCTGGAAAAGGTACGATATGTAATGAATTATTAAAACAAGTTGATACATTAAATTTGTCTATTTCTATGACAACTAGAAGTCCACGTGAGAGTGAAGTTGATGGAAAAGATTATTATTTTGTTACTAAAGAACAATTTGAAGAATATATAGCAAAAGGTAATTTTTTAGAGTATGCTAAAGTTCATGGGGATAATTATTATGGAACCCCTAAAAATAAAGTTGAAGAAATTCTTTCTAGTGGTAGAGATATAATTTTAGAAATAGATATTCAAGGAGCTCTTGAGGTTAAAGAAAAGATGGAAGAAGGTATTTTTATTTTTATAATGCCTCCTAGTATGCGAGAATTGAAAGATAGGTTAGTGAAAAGAAATACAGAGTCAAAAGATAAAATTATAGAGCGTTTTAAAAATGCTTATAAAGAAATAAACGAAGTTACAAAATATAATTATATAGTTATTAATGATGAAGTTCAAAATGCTGTTGATAAAGTTAAAGCCATTATATTGGCAGAAAAATGTAGAGTCGATAGAATAGAAGATTTTGAACTTAATAATGAAGAAGAATTATTGCATGAACTATTAACATTATAGTTAATAATTCTTATGCTGAAATAGCTCAGCTGGTAGAGCAATCGTCTCGTAAGCGATAGGTCGCAGGTTCGAATCCTGTTTTCAGCACCAGATTGATAATTACTGAAACTTTTTATATATTAACTAGAAGTACTTTCTAGTTTTTTTTGTAATGATAGTTAGTGATTTTATAAGAATATAACATATTTAATTTTTTGTATTAGTGTTGTTAGTTATTTCATATGTTAATAATATATGAGGTGATGTTTATATATGCTAACTGTTGCTAGTGTTGTACTTTTTACAACGTTAGTTTTTGGTACTATATGTAAGGGGTTAAATATTTGTACTAAGAATAACATTCCATTACAAAATTTAATAATTGGTATTTTATCTGGAATATTATGTTATTTTATTGGTGTTGTTCCTAATATTTTTGAAGCTATTATTTTGTGCGTTATTTCTTCGTTTTCAGCAGGTGGTATTTATGATTTCTCAAGAGCAATTAAAAAAAGAAAATGATATTAATAATAAGTTTTTAATTAAACGTGAGATGTTATTGGGATTAAACTTATGTATTTATTAAGATGGATTAATTTGTTATAATTAAATTATTATATGTTAATTTAATTATGATAAATTTAATTTTTTTAATATTATTATTTAATTATTTTTATATTATGGGGGAAGTAATGAGTAAAATTTCAGTAATTGTGCCTGCATATAATAGCAGTGAAAAAATATTGCGTTGTGTGAATAGTATTATTGGTCAGACTTTTAAGGATCTAGAAATAATTTTAGTTGATGATGGATCAACTGATGATACTTTGAATAAAATGAATTATTTATTGGATAATGATAGTAGAATTATAGTTTTAGAAAATAATAAAAATATGGGTGCTTGGTATTCAAGAAATAAAGGAATTGATATAGCAACTGGAGAATATATTACTTTTGTAGATAGTGATGATTTCTTGAGTTTAGATACTTATAGTAGTGTTAATTCTGCTATTGATGACTTTAATAGCCCAAATATTGTTAGATATTGTCAGGATTCTTATTTGGATTTTGATAAATATCGTATTAATATTTCTTTTTTTTCGAATAATTTATTTAATGATAGAAGAGGGGTTTTAAATCCTAAAAATAGTCAAAAATATGTTGCTTTGGAAACTCCAGGAGTTTGTAATAAAGTTTTTAGACGTGATCTAATTGCTGATACAAGATTTCCAAATATTAAATGGGAAGATTATCCTTTTTGTACTTTTTTGTTAGGAAAAGCAGATTCTGTTGCTTTTGCTAATTCAGGAAAATATTTTTATTGTCATTCTTCTAAGTTTGATAATACTACTCTAAAAGATACAAAGAATGCTTCGACTAGTTTATTAGATATCTATGACTGCTGTGATTTGGTTGAAGAACAATATAAAATTGCTAATATATTTGAAAATTATGAGACTGCTATAAGAGGTAATCAAAAAATTCATTCTTTGCAAAGAGTTAGGGATATTATGTTTTCAAGTAAATACTCGATAGAAGAAAAACAAGAAATAATTAATTTAATTTTGAGACTTACAGAGGTTAAGTATGGAGATGTTTTTTCAGATCCATTTTACCAAATATTAAAGAAGGAAAAATTGTTTTATCGATTCAGAATGGATATAGTAGAAAATTTAATTTATGATTCTAGATTTCAATCATATTCTTCTGAAAATGATTTAAAAGTAAGACTACGTAAAAAGTTAAAATAGTTTATTTAAAATTTTTAGTTGCTTGTAAAATTTTTATTTTGATGTTATTATTATAAATATAATAGTAGGTGATATATATATGAATTTTGTTATTTCATTTTTTAGAGATACAATTTCTGGATTTTGTTATTTTATATATATAATATTATGTATATTTTTTATATTTGTGTTGCTTGGAATTGTTGGCGATAGAAAAAGGGCAGTAATAGCTAAAAAATTAAAAGAGAAAAAAGCTCAAGATATTGCATCAGGAAAAGAAGCACGTATTGCAGCAATGGAATCTAAGCAAATTTTAGATGTTATGAGTGATGATTCAGCTAGTGTTAATGGTACTTCTAATTTGAATAATTCTAACGTTGAAAGTTCTAAAGAAGATAAAGCTCCTGCTGTTTTGGTTATTGATGAAACTGGTAAAAATACATCTTCTGAAAATAATACATCTAATAATTTAGAAAATACTCAAAATAATGATTTAAATAAATCAAATAATAATATTGCTACTGTTAATGATATAGATAATAAGAGTGATAGCAATGAAAAAAAAGTTTAATTTTTGTTTAGGAGGATATAATGACAATAACTTTGAGTTCTATATTGACAATATTAAATAAAACAATAGATATACTTTTAGTATGGTTAATTTTTTATTATATATTAAAAAGTATGAAGAATAATGTTAAACTTACGCTTATTTTTAAAGGTGTTTTGGTAATCGCTATTATGAAATTAGTAAGTGATATTTTTGGTTTTGTAACAATAGGCTTACTTTTAGAGTATATAATTATGTGGGGACCATTGGCATTAATTATTGTATTTCAACCAGAAATAAGGGCAGTTTTAGAACAGCTTGGAAGAAGCCAATTGTTAGGAAGACATAAAATTTTAACAGTAGATGAAAGAGAAAGATTGATTTATGAAATAATTCAATCTATGGATTATTTGCGTAAATCTAGAATTGGTGCTTTAATTGTTATCGAGAGAGATGTAAGCTTAAGTGATTATATTGATAAAGCAAAAAAAATATATGGAGATTTAACTAGTGAACTTTTGATTGCTTTGTTTTTCCCTAATAATCCTATGCATGATGGTGGTGTTATAATTCAAGGAAATAGAATTAGTTGCGCTGGTGCTGTATTTCCAACAAGTGATAATGGTAAATTAAATAAACGCTTGGGAACTAGGCATAGAGCAGCACTTGGGATAGCTGAAGAAACAGATTGTATTGCTTTAGTTGTTTCTGAAGAAACGGGAAGACTTTCTGTTGCTGTTAAAGGTGAACTTTTCTATAATTTATCCTTGGATGATGTTAGGATGATGCTTGTTGATGAATTAAGGCCAAAACAAGAATCAGATTTTGAAGATGAGATAGACGAGGAAGAAATATATGAAGAAAATAAGTAGAATAATTTGTGATTTTTTTAAATCAATTTGGCTTTTTTTTGATAAATGGTTAATTATGCCAATAACTAAGTTTTTTGTTAGTATATATGATTTTTTTGGTAGTAGTGGGAATGGGCTTGAAAAGATTCTTATAAATAGACAATCTTTAGTTGTTATATCGTTAATATTTGCTTTAATTACTTTTTATGTAATAGATCAGAAGCATGTAACTTTGATTGATAATTCAGCTGAAGTTTTATATAATCAAAAAGTTACAGCTAATTATAACGAAGCTTTATATGTAGTTGAAGGAATACCTGAAACTGTTGATGTTACATTAGTTGGGCGTAGATGGGATGTTTATTTAGCAAAACAATATCCTATTGATGGTGTTACTCTTGATCTTACTGGTTATACACCTGGCTCTTATGCTGTTAGCTTTAAATATGAACAAGCAGTGTCTTCTGTTGAATATAAAATAGATCCTTCTACTGTTAATATACGAATTTATGATAAAATTTCTGTTACTAAAGAACTTTCTTATGATATTATTCATAAGGATAATCTTGATACTAAATTAGATATAGATAGCGTTGTTTTAGATCGTGATAGTGTTATTGTTAAAGGTGCTACTCATCAATTGGAAGAAGTTGCTATTGTTAAAGCAATAATTGATGTTGACAAGATTAGTAATGTTAAAGTTGGTAGTACAACACTTAGTGATGTTCCTCTTATACCATATGATAGTGAAGGAAATAAGCTAGATGTTGAAATTGTTCCTTCAAAAGTTGATGTTACTTTAAAAATAACGTCACCAAGTAAGGAAGTTCCTATTAAATTAATTGCTTCAGGAGAATTAGATGGTGTTGCAATTAAGAGTCTTACTTCTTCTACGACAATGGTTACTGTATATGGTACTGAAGAAGCGGTTAATAGTTTGGAATATTTACCGGTTACAGTAGATGTTAGTGGCGTAAAAGAAGACAAGACTTACAGTATTAACTTAACTAAACCAAATGGAATAAGAGAAATTAGTGTTAAAACAATAAGTGTTGACTTAAAAGTTGATAATATAGTTTCTAAAGATATTGAAGGTATACCAATTGATCCAATTAATGTTGGTGAAGGTTATAAAGTTCAAGCTATTGGTGAAGAAAATAGAACTGTTACAGTTATAGTAAAAGGAAGCAAGGAAGTAATTGATTCTTTTGATTCATCTATGATTGAAGCCTATATTGATTTATCAGGACTTTCTGTTGGTGAACATTCTGTTGAAGTTAAAGTAAAAGGTGAAGATTCAAGATTAACTTATACTCCGAGAACAAAAGAAATTAAAGTTAGAATTTCTCAAAAGTAAATATTACTTTATTAGTGAGCTTTTAGACTATTAGCAAATTAATTTTTGTAAATAGTCTTTTTTTTAAATGAGCCAAATAAAAAAGCAGTATATTAAGATTAATATACTACTTTTCCTAAATTGAAATTTGAACCGCACCACAAAGGTGCGGCTTTTTTGATATAATAAAAGAGCCCAACCCGGCAA
>CALVJN010000015.1 GCA_944332205.1 uncultured Bacilli bacterium
CAAAAGAAAAAATTGACAAATATTTAATGTTTGTTAAAATTATATTAAATGGTGCGGTTGAAATTACAATTAAAAAAGAGTTGACTTATTATAACTAAATCAACTCTTTTAATTTTCTTTCATTATGTTTTTTTCTTATCACTATTATCTTGGTTTTTTAGCTTTTTTCTATATTCTTTTATAAAGTTAGCAAGCTCTAAATCTTCAAATGCGTCTATAATTTCAACGCCATTATTATCTATTTTTTTCTTTCTATATTGATTTTCGGCAAAATCTTTAGCGTTCTTTTGAATTTTTTTCATATCACTAATCATTGCTCTTAAATTAGACAATATTCCATCATAAGCATCAATAATTTCTAAATTTTCTAATCTTGCCTTTTCTTTTTCTTCTTTTTGGATATTTTTCCTAATTTGTTTTTCTAAATCAAAGTCTATGTCAACAACTCTATATATTTCTTTAAATGTTGTATGACCTTCAATTACTTTTTCTAGAGCATCTTGTAACAAAGTAGTAGTGTCACTATCATAAACAGCTTTTTTAAGGTCTTCTTTGTCTAAATTTTCATCACTTATTAATTCACGTAATCTGTCAGTTATGAACAATACTTCTTGAATAGCGATTCGGCCTTTAAATCCATTGTTACATTTTGAACAACCAACAGGCTCATAAACTTCCTTAATGTCTTTACCTAGAACTTTAGAAAAAATTTGCTTTTCGTAATTTGTTGTTGGCCTCAATTTCTTACAATGAGGACAAAGAGTACGAGCTAATTTTTGTGAAATAATTCCATTAAGGGCAGTAGATAGTAAATAACGTTCAACATCCATATCAAGAAGTCTTTCAATTGTACTTAATGAATTATTAGTATGAATTGTAGATAAAACTAAGTGACCAGTAATCGCCGCACGAACAGCAATTTGTGCTGTTTCACTATCACGAATTTCTCCAATTAGTATTACATTTGGGTCTTGTCTTAAAATAGAACGTAAAGCGGCTGCAAAAGTTAACCCAATTTCACTATTTACATGTACTTGGTTAATTCCTTCAATATTCATTTCTACAGGATCTTCAACAGTTATTATATTACGATCTTCTGTATTTAATTCTTGAAGCATTGAATAAGTTGTTGTTGATTTTCCAGAACCAGTAGCACCAGTAACTAAAATAATACCATTAGGTATATCTAACATTCTTTGAACCTTTTTTAAATTACTAGAAGAAAATCCTAATGATGCCATACCTTCTAAACTGCTAGAATAGTCTAAGAGACGAACAACAATTTTTTCACCTTCATTCGTTGGAAGAGCTGACACACGCATGTCCAATTCTTTACCATCGACAACACCTTTAATTGCACCATCTTGAGGAACACGTGTTTCTGTAATGTTCATTTTTGATATTAACTTAACCCTAGTTGCTAAATTTTTTTCATACATTTTTGGAACACGAGCATGATCTCTTAAACGACCATCCATTCTCATTCTAATCATCATGCAATCTTCTCTTGGGTCGAAATGTATATCACTAGCATTATGCTTTGAGGCATATAAAATTATTCTATTGACAATATCGACAATTGGCATATTAACAAAATCGTATTCTATCATAAACTATCACCCTATTGTATTATATATAATATTATATAATAAGTTGTTTTTATAATCAAGAATTGCTTTAAATATTTTTTTGATATATAATATTTATATATAATAGTAAGTAGGTGACTTATGAGCAAAAATAATAGTAATGGTTTTGTACTTGTTGAAGCAATAATTACTTCAATATTTGTTCTTGGTTTTTTTAGTTTCATAATATCAAATTTACTTCCGATGGTTGGTGAATACGAAAAATCATTAGACTATGATTCTATTTCAAGTAAGTATGACGCTCATTTAATCAGAAAGATGATACTAAAAGATAATAGTTGTCGAACCGAAAATTTAATAAATTTGTCAACATATGACTATTATGAATTTAATGGAACTGATATATGTTTATACTTGGATAATATAAATTATTGTAAAAAACTTCTTTCAGAAGATTATCTAGATGTGAATAAAATAATATTGACTAGGTATAATACTAGTACAATAAAAGCAAAATCAGATAAATTCGATCGAGTCATTAAAGAATATATTGATTATATTCCTAAATATGAAAGTACTATTAATATTAACCAATATTTTTATCAAAGAAGATTAATTATTTTGTTTAATGATGGACGAATAACTAATATAGAACTCCTTATGAATAGTAATGGGAACATTACTTGTGGAGGTGCAACATGTTAAATAAAAAAGGCTTTACAATTATAGAACTTATTGTTAGTTTTGCATTTGTAAGTATTCTAACAGCAAGCTTATTTGCAGTGGTAATCAATTACAAAGAAAAAGAACAAGATGTATCTGTGGAAACCGAACTTTTATCATTTAAATATAAGCTTACTGTTGAAATAGAAAACGATATTCAAAAAAAACTTCTTAATTATATTGAATATTGTACTGATTTGAATGGTAATATTTCAAATAGGTGCATTATTCTTAATTTTATGGATGGTACTAGTAAAACGTTAGAAATAAAAAGTGAGAAAAAAACCGAAACAATAGAAGATTCTGTATTTACTTATGATGAGCCATATATACTTTACGGTGGCATAAGATATACACCACCAGATGCTAGTAGAATATTTATAAAAAATGATTATATGTTACAATATACAACTTTAGATGATGATCTAGAAAATAATATGTCATTGTATAGAATAAAACTTTCCCTAGAACACGTTGATTTTAAAAAGCCATTTGATATAACAATAGTAGCAACAGGAAACAAAAATATTAAAACAGGGACTCCATCTCAATATAAAGCATATAACATTGGTGATTTGGTAAAAATACAAATAAATGGAACACAACAATTAGATTTTTATGTTATAAAAAATAGTAGTGAATACGACTCTAATTTAACCTTATTATCTGCTTCATATAATTCACTACCTACTGAAATATTATCAAGTTTAACCTATAATACTCATAATAATGGAAATGAATATCAGAATTCACTTATTTATTCTCAAATAGAAAATCTTTATAATTACTGGTTGACTCCGGATTTAATTAGATTAATAACAGCCGAAGAATTAGGATATCTAGTATATGCGTGTCCTAAATATATGCAAGAAGATGCACCAAACCTAGACTTATCATCTACTTTTGAATGGGTTTATGATAATAGCTATTGGACAATGACACCAAAAAAAGAATCAGGCGTAGAAAACGGAACGAAAGTTTGGGTTGTTGATCAAGCAAGTAAGAGTCTAAAATCTTCATTTGTTGATGAAACTTATTCATTAAGACCAGTTATTGAAATAAATAAGAGATATGTTACAAACTAGAATGCATATTGCATTCTTTTATATTATTAAGCTACAAATAAATAATATAATAAAAAAACATAGTATGCTTTGAATAATTCTTGCTAATAAAAAATTTTTATATTTTATAGTAGTGCCATCAATAATGCTTTTGACTTGAAAATGTACACTTAAACCACTAAATGATATTATTGCCCCAATAATAGCGCTTTTTATATTTATGGGTAATGCTAACTGTGAAACGCTTTTTACGCCTTGTGTCATTTCAAAAAAACTACTGATTAAAACTTTAAAAAAAACGTTGAGATGCAGTATATTATTAATTAATGTAGTAATTATTAAAAAAAACGTAATTATTCCTAACATATTTACTAATAATTTAAAACTCTCTAAAATTGAATTAGTTAATATTGAAATAAAGTTTTTATGTTTCTTATTATGAATATCTTTTAAAATCACATTAAATTTCTGACTTTTATATAATTTTTTGCTTTTTTCTTTAAACATTAGCGCAACTAACATGTTACTTATAATATGCGAGAATAGTATAATATATCCATATTTTTGATTTTGTAGTAAAAAGACTCCGATGGTAGAAGTTATAAAAACAGGATTAGAATAATGAGTGAACATTATTAGATGGTTTGCTTCTTTTTCCGTAAGTAAATTATGCTCTAACAAATCTTTAACATACTTACTGCCACTTGGGAATCCTGAAAAAAGGCTAACAATAAGTGCATAGCTCGATTCTTTAGGTAAATTAAAAAAAACACTCATGTATTTTCCCAAAAAAAAGCTTATTATTTCTATAAAGCCATATTCTGTTAATAATTGTGTTATTAGTAGAAAAGGGAATAAACTGGGAAGTAAATTATCTTTCCATAATGATATAGAAAATGTGACAGTATTAGAAACATCTTTAGAATAAATAAACATAAAAATAAAGGAAATAAATAAAAAGCAAGGTAACATAAAAGTAAAAATTTTCTTTTTCATATTTTGCCATCTTTCTGGTATAATTAATAAGGATGTGATTTTATGTTTAATAATATATATGAATTTATAAAAAAAATATTAAAATATAATTATAAAGAAATCATTTTTGTTATATGCTTTATACTTATAGCTAATTATCCAGTACCTTATTATATTTTTACTTCTGGTGGTATAACAGATTTAAGTGAAAGATTTGAAGTAGAAAATGGATTCACTCAAAAAGGTAGTTATAATTTATCATATGTAACAGAAGTAAATGGGACTATCTTTACTTATCTTATGAGTTTTATTGTTCCAAATTGGGATTTAGTAAAAATTTCTGATTATCAAATAAATACTACAGAATCATTGGAAGACTTAGCTATTAGAGATAAACTTTCTTTAGAAATAGCAAATCAATCAGCTGTAAAAGTAGCATATGAAAGAGCAGGCAAAGAATTTAAAATTAATAAAGAAAAATTATATATTGTATATATTAGTGAATACTTAAAGAGCACAGATAACTTAAAAGTTGGAGATGAAATATTATATATTGATGATATAGAAGTTAGTAAATTTGAAGATTTGTCTAATTGTATTGAAAAAAAAGAAGTAGGAGACAAGGTAACTCTAACATTAAAAAGAAAAGATAAAATTATAACAACAGATGTATTAGTTCAAAATATTGATGGTAGTAAATCTACTGGAATAGGAATGTATATTATTTATGACTATGAAGTGAATCCAGAAATAAAGTTTAATTTTTCAGGCAATGAGAGTGGCTCATCTGCTGGTTTCATGACATCACTTGCAATATATGATACCTTAATAGAACAAGATTTAACAAGCGGATTAAAAATTGCAGGAACTGGTACTATTGATTCATATGGTAATGTTGGAGAAATAGGAGGGGTTGAATATAAATTAAAGGGAGCAGTAAACGAATCTAGCGACATATTTTTTGTACCCATAGGTAATAATTACGATGAGTGCATAAATTTAAAAAAAGAAAAAAATTATAATATAAATATTGTAGGTATTTCTACTATAGATGATGCAATTGAATATTTAAAAGAATTAAAAAGTTAAAAAGAATAATTGATTTATATGTTTAGAAATGATATTATATATATATAATAAAAAGGGGTATGTAATATGGATGAATTAAAAGATTTATATTCTCATATTGAAAATCCAATATATAATAAATCAAAATGGAATAAATTACTAAATTTATATTCTACGTCAGCAGATTTTGATGATTTTTATTCAAAAATTTCAAAACAGCCAAAAACCTCAAAAGAATATTATGACAGAGATGATAAAGGTACATTTTATCTAATAATGTGGTCTGAATTTAAAAAGCAATTGTTATCTCTTTCGTTAGAACAAATAAAAAAATATATAATTAATAAAAAGTTTGACTCAACAATTTATGATGTAATAAATCAGGTAAAAGAATTTGATAGTATAAAAAATATAGAGAATCTAAAGAAAGTTTTGAGTAATCAAACAATTTATCATTATTTTTCAAAATTGATTTCTGAAAAAAGCAACAATATTGTAATTTGTTCAGACTTTGAATGTATCAATAACAAACAAAATATTGTGGCATTTACAGTGACAGTTGAAGCTATTAATTTGTATAAATTTTTAAAAATGTTATATCAAAAATGTCTTGCTAATGAAATAAATTATATGTTGAAATATAGAGAAGACACACATGATGTAACTATAGAAATTTTTGTAGATTTTAAAAATGCTAAAGGAATAGAAAATATATTAGATATTCTAAAAAAAGAATACTATTCTTTTTTCCTTGAAAATATAAATAATTTATTATATGGAAATATCAATAAATGGATAAGTATTAGAAGTATTAGTGATAACTATTTATATAAGCGAAGTCAAATTATCTTTAAGTCAGTTGATAGTGTATTATATGAATATGTTATAAATCACTTAAATATTTCTATTTCTTATAAAGATGGTAAAATGAATTTAACTGAATATATAGCTAGCAACGTCATGGAAAAAGTCATCACAAAAATCTTAGATAGCAATATTAAAACAAATAATGAACTTTTTTCAGTAGTTAATAGTATTGATTTAATAAAATTAAAGGATTATGTCAAAAGCAAATTATCATTCAATATGAAAGATATATTAAATGACAAATTATATTTAAAAGACAATAATGCTCATGTAGAATTGGTGTTAAATCCTAATAAAACTATTAATATAGAAGCAAATGTTTTTGTACAAGCTATCAGAAATTTAATATTTGCTTTAATTCTAAAAGATAACGCACTAGGAAAAGCTTTTCAAATTAGAATTAAAAACGAATGCTTGTTTCATAATTTAGATCCAGATAAGTTTTGCTTGGATGCACAAATATACAAACAAGTGAAATTCGATAAAAATCAATATGAAGAATATAGACAACAACTAGATAATATCCATAATGAGATTTTAAAATTAGATAATTTAGAGAAGCTGATTGAAAAGAAAGCTACTCAAAAAGAAAGAAAAGAAATTTTAAATAATATGAATGAGCTTTTAGAAAAATTTAATGATTAATTATTATAAAATTTAATAAATTAATTGATTAAAGTGAGTGATGAAAATCACTCTTTTATAATACTTATAATTATCAAAATTCTAGCAATAAAATTATTTTTATTTTTTTATTAATTCTTTTGACATTTTATTCTTTATAAAAATAATTTGAATACTTTTTTTCTGATATTAATCACATAAAATATAGATGTTTTTATTTTTAATAAAATTAATATATACCTACTTATAAATATAAGTTTGATTCTTTCATCTTTTTATCTTATTAATTGTTTGTGCAGAACTTATACTTCTTTATTAAATAGAGAATTGTCTTGAAAAAATTCTCTCAAATACTATTTATAATACAAACTTGATTTTTTCTTTATGATGCTTTATATTAAATGTATATAGCTGAATAGGAGGATTACAATGGATGATGGGACAATTATAATTAATAGTGATACAATAAATACAGTAATAACGGATTTAAGGAGTTCTTATGTTAATTTAGAAAGCAATTTAATTAGCAAATTACCAGGGAATTTTTCTGTACTTGCTGAATTGGGATTTTTTTCTAGTGGAATTAATGCTATATTGTCACAAACTAATAAACTTGTAGGCTTACATAAAACTTTAATTACGCAAATTTCACAACATTTAAATGATTATGCAACAATAGAAGATGAACTTTCCACAACTTTAGAAAATGGATTAGAAAATTATTCAATTAAAAATAATAATTATAGTGGATCTGCAATTACATCAGGAAACTTAACAATTGATGATGTCGAACAAGGAACAGCAATAAATAAACAAAAATTAGTTGAAGAAATAATTAAATTAACGGATGAAGAAAAAATCAATTTAATTAATTTATTATATTTTTATAAAAGTGATGATATTTCAGTAGTCGATTTGTTATTAGATAATACAAAATCAGAACAATTATATGTTGTATTAAATAATATATTTGGCAATACTAATGAAAATCTATCAATAAATAGCTATGAAGATAGTAAAATTATTCAAAAAATTCTTTTAGAGTCTATATGTAATGGAACTATTGAAAATACAGAACTTAATACTAATTCGATACTAATTGCTAAAGAATATTTAAAATTAATAGCTAAAGAAAATAATACAGATATAAGTAATTTATTATTAAATGATGAATATAAAAAGACATTACAAATATCACTATTAAACTTATATGATGGTAATAATATAGGTAAGTATAATTTAAATAGCCAATACGTTGATAATGTTAGAAAGTATATTGAAAATATTGCTGAAAAAAACAATACAACTGTTGAAGATATTCTAGTTAATAAAATAGATATAATATTGTAGGAGGTTAATATGAATTTGCAAGTTAAATATACAACTATTTCAGAAATAACTAAAATGTTAACTATAGAAAATGATGAATTAATCAGTATTATAAAAAATATGTTAACTACAGTTGAGAATTTAAATAATTATTGGCAAGGAGAAGATTATGTCAATTTTGCTAGTAATTTTAAAGCATATATTGATGATTTGAATATTACTATTAGTGAATTAAATTATTTATTTTCATTTATGAAAGAAGCTGCTAATAAATATTCAGATAACGATAAAAACTGGGAAATAACTATGAAAAAAATAGGAGCTGATAACGAATGGGTAATATAATGAAAATAGATTCTGAAAATTTTGAAAATCTCTTAGCTACTTTAGAAAGTGACACAAGAAAAATTGAGGAAAAATTCAATAATATAAATAATTTGATGAATGAAGTTAATGATGAAATATGGAGTGGAAAAACAGCAAATAAATTAAAAGAAAAGTACTTATCAATATATAATAAATTTCCAGAAATAACAGATCAATTAAACAATTATAATACTTTTTTAAAACATACTATTGAAAATTATAAAATGCTTGAACAAAATATAAATAAAAGCATAAACAATAATAATGAAAATTTAACTGTTACAGGAGATTAGCGTTATGGGAACATATTTTATTAATCCATATAAAAACTATTATGAAAAATTAAATACAAATACAAATATTATTAATGAGTGTAATAATTTGATTTCATCTGCTACAACATCTCAACAAATTATAGATAGCTTAAACAGCAAATTAGTAGATTCAAGGTGGAAAGAGCTTGGATATCAAGAATTGGTATCAAATTCTATACCAGGAATTTCTACAGAAATTCAAACAATAATGAATAATCTTACGGATGGATTGTTATCAGTATGTACTATTTCAATAAATGAATTATTGCCATTACTTATAAAATTAAAAGAAGAAGACGAAAAATTTGAAGGATTAAAATGTGATTTAGCAAACTTAAAAGCTCCAGAAAGATATGACAAAAAAGGAAATGAAACTCAGAGTTATAGAGACTATATTTCACAAGAATCAAGTCTTAAATCAGCAATTAATGATTCTGAAAAATTATGTATACAATATCAAAAAGAAATCGATAATATAGTAAATAACATCAAAAGTTTGGATAGTTCAATTCAAGAAACAAATACTTCAGCATATGCAACAACATCAACAAGTGGAATTTCAGTAGTTTCAACAAGTAATTTAGATAATTTAGTAAAAATCAATTATAACGGGATTAACTATAATGTTGTAAATACTAAAATACCAGTTGTTGAATATTCAGAATATGTTCAAAAAAACAGAATGTATCAAAATGCTGGAGCTTTAGGAGGACAATGCATGATTGCCTCACAAATCTATGCAAGAGATTTATTAAGAGGAACATATTCTTCAAAAGAAGATTTTATTAATATGAAAGGTTCTCCAGCAACTAGAATAAACGAAAAAGTACGATCTCAAAGCAAAGATGAAGTTTTAAGCTATGTTTATAATGAAATTCAAGAAGGACATCCCGTAGTATTGCAAGTTACGCAAAAAAGATCGAACGAAGGATTAAGACATCTGGTTACTGTAGTAGGGTTTAAAGAAAATGTAACTAGCTATAGTCAATTAACTTCAGAAAATATTTTAGTTCTTGATAATGTCGATGGTAAAATTCAAACTTTATCCGAAAGAAATCGTGAGCTTTATAATCAAGGAGGAAATGGTTACTATGCATTAGGGCCAACGGAAAATTTTCTAGCAAAAGAGGTTAATACTGTTACATATAATGCATAAATAAATTTTTATGTATAAATTAAAACATAAATAGTAAAAAAACTTTTAATATAGTTTTATACTCATTATATTTATAGAAAATATAAAAGTTAATAAAATATAATGGCTTTAAGCTTTAATTTTTGCTAAAAAATTGTTATAATAACATTTAGCAGGTGGTAGTATGAAACGTAGTGAAGTAGATAAGAGTAAAATAAGTCCAATGATGTTAAAATATCTAGAGATAAAAGAAAAATATAATGATACGATAATATTTTATAGATTGGGAGACTTTTACGAAATGTTCTTTGAGGATGCAATTTTATGTTCTAGAGAATTAGAACTTACTCTTACTGGCAGAAATGCCGGTTTAGATGAAAGAGTACCAATGTGTGGGATACCGCATCACTCATATTTATCTTATCTAGAAAAGTTGGTTGATAAGGGATATAAAGTAGCTATTTGTGAGCAATTAACCGATCCTAAAGAAACTAAAGGAATTGTTGAAAGAGATGTAATTCAAGTCGTTACCAAAGGAACAATAATTGACAACACGCTTAGTGAAAAAGATAACAATTATATAGGCAATATTTATGATTTTGATTATTGTTACGGAATAAGTTATACTGATATAACGACAGGATATTTTTATGTATTGATTATTGAACATGATACGAATAAATTGATTAAAGAAATTTGTAACAGAAATATTAAAGAAATTATAGTTAATGATAAGATTGACCGAGAAATAATTTCTATTTTTAAAGAAACATATCACATTTTAATCACTATTTCAGAATATTTATATACAGGTAATGAATATAAATACATTACTAGTAACATACAAGATATTAGAATGATTACGACAATAAATCATTTACTTTATTATATTTTAGACACTAAAAAGGGAGATATGTCCCATTTACAAAAAGCTGAGATTATAAATTTAGATAAATTTTTATTATTTGACAGTCATACTAAAAGAAATTTGGAATTAATAGAAACATTAAGGCAGAAAGAAAGAACTTATTCACTTTTATGGCTACTTGATAGAACTAAAACGGCTATGGGAAGTAGATTTTTAAAATATAGTATTGAAAATCCACTTACTAATATAAGTGAAATTACAAGAAGATATGATGCTGTGGAAACACTTCTAACTGAATTTATTTTAAAAAATGATTTACAAAATGCTTTAAATGAAGTATATGATTTAGAAAGATTATCAAGTAGAATTAGTTACGGTAATTTAAATGCAAGAGATTTATTGCAGTTAAAAAAATCACTAAAAGTTTTACCAATAATAAAAAAAATTCTAGAGGAAATAAAATTTTATAAAACAGTAGATACCTTTGACGACTTATATGAATTATTAGAAGCTTCTATTTGTGATGATCCTCCATTTTCAATTAAAGAAGGTGGAATAATCAAAAATGGATATAATGCTGAATTAGATGAACTTAGAAGTATACGAAGTGGTTCTAAAGATTTTATACTTAAAATAGAACAAGAAGAAAGGGAAAAAACTGGAATAAAAAATTTAAAACTAGGCTTTAATAAAGTATTTGGATATTATATAGAAGTAAGTAAAAGCAATATTCCCCTAATAAAAGAAGAATTTAACTATGAGAGAAAGCAAACTTTAGCAAATTGTGAAAGATTCATTACACCACTCTTAAAAGAAAAAGAAAATATAATTTTGGGTGCCGAAGAAAAAATTATAAATCTTGAATATAAAATATTTATGGATATAAGGGAAAAAGTCAAAGCATATATTAGCGATATACAAAATACTTCAAAGGTTATAGCTTTAATTGATATGCTTGTTGCATTTGCAACTGTAAGTGAAGAAAATAACTATATAAGGCCAATAATTTCAAAAGAAAAGAAAATTGATATAAGAGAAGCAAGACATCCAGTTGTTGAAAAAGTTATAAAAAATAATTTTGTTCCTAATGATATTATTATGAACAATGGAGTAGATATCTTACTTATAACAGGACCAAATATGGCTGGTAAATCCACTTATATGAGAACATTAGCAATAATTATTATAATGTCACAAATTGGATCATTTGTACCAGCTAAAAGTTGTACAATTTCCATTTTTGATAAAATTTTTACAAGAATAGGGGCTAGTGATGATTTAGTAAGTGGTGATTCTACATTTATGGTAGAAATGAAAGAAGCTAATAATGCAATCAGTGAAGCAACACCTAATAGTTTAATCTTATTTGATGAATTAGGTAGAGGCACTGCAACTTATGATGGTATGAGTTTAGCTCAATCAATATTAGAATATATTCATAATAAAATAAAAGCTAAAACACTCTTTTCCACACATTATCATGAATTAACATCCTTATCTGCAGACTTAAAGAGATTAAGAAATGTACATGTTAGTGCAGTTGAAGAAAAAGGTAAAATTACATTTTTACACAAAGTAAAAATGGGATCAATTGACAAAAGTTATGGAATACATGTTGCGTCATTAGCACAATTGCCTAAAGAAGTAATAGAAAGAGCAAATGAAATATTAGAAATGTATGAGACAAAAAATAAAAAAGAAAAGCCATACAAGCAAATAGAACTTTTCACAGAAAATGAAGAAACTAATGATAACAAAGACTTTATTATTGAAAAAATAAATAAAATAAATCCACTTGAAATCACACCAATACAAGCAATTAATATTCTTTATGAATTAAAGCAACAACTCAATAAAAATTGACTAATATTATCAAATAAAATATAATAATATTATAGTAGGAGTTAGTTTATGAATATAATTGATATAGTAATTATTTTGTTTATATTACTCATTGGTGTAATAGGATGGCACAATGGTGTCATAAAAACAACTGTAGCAGCTATTGGAATTTTGATTGTGTTTGTTTTATCATTTTATTTGAAAAACCCAATAGCGGAATGGATGAGTTTAAATTTACCATTTTTTAACTTTTGGGGAGATTTTAAAAATGTAACCATTCTTAATGTTGTCATCTATCAATTATTGTCCTTTATTATTGTTTTTTCTATTTTAATGATATTTTATAATATTATAGTTAAATTATCTAGTTTTATTGAAAAATTACTTAAATGTACAATTATTTTAGGAATACCTTCTAAAATATTGGGATTTATAGTAGGTGTAATTGAAGGGCAAATCATCATAGCAGTGATTCTGATTTTCTTGTCTCTACCAATATTTGGAATAGACTTAGTCCATAAATCAAAGCTGAAAGGCTTTATATTAGAATCAACACCAATTGTAGGTAATTTGTCTAAAAACACTTCTATTGCAACAAATGAAATAATGGAACTTAGAAATAAATTTAGCAGTGATTCAACAAAAGATGAATTCAATAAGAATTGTCTTGATATAATGTTGAAATATAACATTATTGAAGTGGATTATGCTACTAAATTGTTAAATTCTGGAAAATTAAAAATTGATAATTATGAAAAAATTTTAAATAAATACAGATAATAAAAAAGAAAGGATAATAATAAATATGATAACTTATTTAAAAAATGAAAATGTAAAAGATTTAATTAAAGATAAAAAAGTAATAATTGATTTCTATGCTGATTGGTGTATGCCTTGTAATATGTTAGGAGAAAATTTAGAAGAGCTTATTGAAGAAGACAAAACTATAAATATAGTTAAAGTAAATGTTGATCAACATCCCGATTTAGCTAGAGAATATGGCGTAATGTCAATACCATTATTATGTCTTTACAATAATAATAAACTAGAAAAAAAACATGTTGGCTTTATGGAAAAAGAAGATATAATAGAGTGGCTTAAATAATGTTTTTCAATAATATTAATAAATAATGTATGCGAGTAGTATTTTAAATATCTACTCGTATTTTTATTTAAAATAAAAGATTTGTTGAAAAGTGTAAAGCAATTTTATTTAAAATGTTGATGATAAAAATAAAAACTTGACTTTTAATAGTAAAATGTGATATAATTAGCATCTTGTTTAGCAACGTAGCATAAATTATAAAAATATTGTAGGTGATATTTATGAAAATTTCAAATTTTAATCCGTCTATTTTAAATTGTGCAAAAAAATTAACAGATGGGAAGAATCCTTATACAGAAGTATATTTGTTAGAAAATAATAGAGTTTTTAAACTTTTAAAAACTCCATTTTTTAGAAATAATGCTGAATATAATCATTATTGTCGTTTTAAAGATGATTTTAAATCTAAATTAGGAATAGCTGACCAATTAAGTTCTACCCCTTTTTTAGTATTACCAGAAGAAATGTCAATTGATAAAAAGGATAATATAAGAGGATTTAGTTATGATTATGTAGATATTCCAGATTTATCTTCTTTTTTTACTCCAGAACGCAGTACTGAAAGTATAACAGAGTTCTACATAGCATTATCTAAAGTTGTAAAAGAATTATATAAAGATGGTGTTATAGCTCCAGATTTAATTAATATAGGAAATATTTTGTATGATGAGGATAGCAAAAAAATTCAATTGATAGATTATGAGGGACTTCAAATTAAAAATATACATGCTTCAGCAATTAGTCAAATATTAATGTCTCCAAGAAATTTTGTATTATCTCGAAGTAAATATAAAGATAATAATGGTTTATATACAGAAGAATTAAATACAATGTCTCTACTTATTGGGTATTTTTATTGTATTTTGGGAGTCAATATAGCTGGGTTACCAGTTTTCCAAGATCTGATACATGATGAGTATCGTGGTCAAATTAGCCATGAGAGTGAAAGAGAAATACATGATATTTTTAACGATTTAGGATTATATGATGAAGAAATAATTGAAGGTTATACAAATTTATTTTTACCAAGCAAAGAAAATCCAGAACCATTACCACTTATAAAGAAAATAGCTAAAGAATATGAAGTTACTAGAGATAGTGAAAAAAGAAGATTAAAGAAAAGATAAAAAACAAATTATTATTTTTCAATTTTTTCTTGTTCAATGTTGATTATTTTATATTTTTCACATAGTAACTCTTTTTGTTTATTATTGCATTTTATTGTATAGTTAACAAATTCATCATATGATTTATCGTAGTTACAATCTAAATTTTTTTCTAATTCTTTTTGTTGACTGTAAGGAATACTTATTTTTATTACATATCCATCAATTAACTCAACTAATTTATCTTTGTTTAAATTTAATGCATCGGAAGCAGATTTTCTGTATGCTCTAATTAAACCGCCTGAACCTAATTTAATTCCTCCAAAATATCGTATTACAACGCACAAAACATAATTAAGTTTAAATCTATCTAATACTTCCATAATTGGAATTCCAGCAGTTCCTTTAGGCTCTCCGTCATCAGATGATTTTTTATAATTGTTAATTATATAAGCGTAACAATAATGTGTTGCATACTTATAATTATCTTTAATTTCTTTTAAATTGTCTTTAAGTTCATTAATACTTTTTATCTTAATTAATTTTGTTATAAATATTGATTTATTAATTATAATTTTATTTTCAATATTTTCTCTAATAGTAAACATTCATATCACCAATTAAATTATATATAATTTTAACAAAATAGTATATAAAATATATAGTATATAATAAAAAAAGGATGACTAATGAATAATATATTAAATAATAATTAAATAATAATTTAATAGTATTACCTTAACAATGATAATATGTCAAAAGTTGCTAAAAATATAAAACAATTAAAAATTATAATTGAATTAGATATTGTAAATAAATTAGAACTTATAGTGTTATGAATTAAAAGTACAATAATATACATACAGTAATATCAAAGCTTTATAGTAATAGTATAGAAGATAGTTATAATTAAAATAAAATTTTACAAAAAGTATTAAATTATAAAAAAATAAAACGTTTTTTAATGTTTTTGTTTTTTTCTTTTTTTTGTTATAATTTAAATGGTGATTTTATGAATGAAAATATAAAAAGTCATATAAAACAAAAATTGTCTCTTGTTCCTGAACAGCCAGGTAGTTATCAAATGAAAAATAAAGATAATATAATTATTTATGTAGGTAAAGCTAAAAATTTAAAGAACAGACTAAAAAGTTATTTTACCGGTACAGTTACGGGAAAGACATTGATGTTAGTTAATGATATAGTGGATTTTGAATATATTGTTACTAATAGTGAGTTAGAATCATTAATCTTAGAAATAACATTAATAAAAAAATATAATCCAAAATATAATATTTTATTAAAAGATGATAAAAGCTATCCTTATATTGAATTAACTGATGAAACTTACCCAACGTTAAGAGTTGTACGAAATTTAAACAAAAAAAAGAATAAAAATAAAAATAAATATTTTGGTCCATATCCAAATGTAATGGCAGCGCGTAAAACAGTTGATATAATAAATAGAGTATACCCATTAAGGAAATGTAACAATATGGGAAAAAATGTATGTTTATACTATCACATAGGAGAGTGTCTTGGTTATTGTAAAAGAGAAAATATTGATAAAGAAAAATTAATTAACATGAAAAATGATATTATTTCTTTTTTGAACGGAAATAAAGAAATTATTTCTAAAAAGATAGAGAATGATATGCAAATTGCTAGTCAAAATCTAAATTTTGAAAAAGCTATCGAATTAAAGTCAATGTTAGAAGATATTAATATAACACTAAAAAAACAAACTATAGTTTTAAATAAAAATTATACTTGTGATATATTTGGATATTACAAGCACAATAATTATTTATCAGTCCAAGTATTTTTTATACGAGAAGGAGTATTGTTTGGTCATCATTATGATATTTTTACAGTAGTTGAAGAAAAAGAAGAAGCTATTATAGAATATATTATAAAATTTTATGAAAAAGGGAACTTATTACCAAAAGAAATATTTGTTAATGATCTAGTTGATTGTAACATTTTAAAATCTTACTTGAATATAAAAGTTTCTATACCAAAAAAAGGAAATATTAAAAAATTATTAGAATTAGCAAATAATAATGCAAAAAATTTAATAAATGAAAAAGAAGAAACTATAAGCAGAGATGATAAAGCACGATTAACTGCATTAAATGAATTAAAAAATATTTTGCAGTTAGAAAATATTTATCGAATTGAAGCCTTTGACAATTCACATTTATTTGGAACGTTTTATGTTGGTGGTATGGTAGTATTTGACAATTTTGTTGCCAATAAAAACCTTTATCGGAAATTTAAAATTGGAATTGACGTTAAAGATGATCTTTCAGCCATGAAAGAAGTAATATATAGAAGATATTATCGTGTTATTATGGAAAATTTAGAAAAACCAGATTTAATTATAGTAGATGGGGGTACACATCAAGTAAAAGTAGCTTGCGAAGTTATAAAATCCTTAGAACTCGATATTCCAGTTATTGGTTTAAAAAAAGATGATAAACATAGGACAAATACTATCATAGATTGGAATCTTAAAGAAATAAATATAGACTCTAAAAGTAATTTGTTTTTATTTCTTACGAAAATTCAAGATGAAGTTCACAATTATGCAATAAGTTATCACAGAAATATTAAAACTAAAGGAATGCTTTCAAGTATTTTATCAATGATTAATGGAATAGGAGAGGTTAGGAAAAAGGAACTTTTAAAAAAATATGGTTCGTTAAAGAAAATAAAAGATGCGCCACTAAATGAATTAGAAAAAATTTTAGGAGTAAATATTGCTAAAAACTTATATGACTATTTAAATAATATTCAAAGTTAAATTTACTTTTTTTTATTTACAATGTATAATAAAAAAAGAAAGGTAGGATTATTATGAATAAAAAAATAAATAAGTTTATTAAAAAAAATAAAAATAAAATAATTATTAGCCTTATATTTTTGCTTTTTCTTTGTACAATTATAATATTAATAATTAACAATGAAAAAAACAATTCCAATACCGAAACTAACAATGATGCAAATATTATACTTGACGAAGTTACAGAAGAAGATATTATAAGTGCATACAACTTTACTAAAGAAGATGCTAAAAAGTTAGTTATGCAAGAGTTTAACAGTGATAACTTTGAATTTAATGTTTCTATAAGCTCAAATGCTAAGTATATTGTAGAAGTAAAAAATACGGTAAATGATAATGTTTATAAATATGAGGTTGATCCTGCAACTAAAACATATGTTGAAATATTATAAATAGTATTTGGTGATTTATGGGAAAAATTGAATTAATGAGTGAAGATTTAGCCAATAAAATAGCTGCTGGTGAAGTTGTTGAAAAAACAATGAACGTTGTTAAAGAGCTTGTTGAAAATTCTATTGATGCTAAAAGTTCCGAAATAAAAATCGAATTACTTGATAGTGGAATTAAAGAAATTATTGTTACAGATGACGGAATAGGAATGGATAAAGATGATGCTATTTTAGCATTTTCTAGACATGCAACAAGTAAACTTAAAACTTTAGAAGATTTATTTTATATTAATAGTTTAGGTTTTCGTGGTGAAGCCTTACCTTCAATAGCAGCAGTAAGTCATGTTAATCTAAAAACATCTGACGGCAATATAGGAACTGAAGTAGAAATAGATGGTGGAAATCTCCAAGAAATTAAATATAGCGATTTAAAAAAGGGAACAAGAATAACTGTAAAAAATTTATTTTTCAATACTCCAGTTCGATTAAAATACTTAAAAAATCCTTATACAGAATTAGCCAATATTGTAGATTATGTTAATAAAATGGCATTATCATTTCCAAATATTAGATTTTTGTTGATAAATAATGAAAAAATTTTACTTAACACTGATGGTAAAGGAAATCTTTTAAAGGTCATAAGTAATATATATGGTATTGACTTAGCAAAAAAAATGATACCTATAGTTGGAGAAAATGATGATTATGAAATAAATGGTTACATTTCATATCCAGAATGTGCAAGGACCTCAAAAAATAATATTGTTATTTTAGTCAATGGACGAGCAATAAAAAACTCTGAAGTTTCTAAAATTATAATAGACTGTTACCATACATATATACCAGAAAGTAAATTTCCTATTGTAATTTTAAACATAAATGTTGATCCGATATTAATAGATGTAAATATTCATCCAACTAAAATGGATATAAAGTTTTCTAAAATTGATACCTTGAAAGATCTAATAAGTTCAGCTATAAAGAATAAATTGGAAAATATTAACTTAATACCAGAAATAAAAAATAGTATTTCAATGTACAATAAATATAACAATATTCCAAAAGAAAATGATAAAGATAATACTTGGATGTTAAATAATAATATTAATAATTTTGATATTAAACCAGTTGAATATTCGCTAGATTTAGATTCTACATATATAGTAAAAGATAGTGATAAAACTAATGAATGTGTGGAATTAAAAAACAAACAAGAAGAAACTTATTTATCAACAAAAGAAAGCAAAATTAAAAAAATGTATCCTGTTGGAGTTGTACATGCGACTTATATAATAGCAGAAAATGAAGATGGTATGTTTGTTATTGATCAACATGCTGCTGCAGAGAGAATAAATTACGAAAAATATTTAGAAAAATTAGGAAATAATGATAACACAAATATTGAATTATTAATACCAATTAAACTAGAATTTTCAAATAAAGACTTTATAATATTAAAAGAAAACTTATATATTCTATTAAATATGGGATTTATAATTGAAGAGTTTGGGATTAATACAATTTTAATAAGAAGTCACCCTTATTGGTTACCTAGTTATGCTATTGAAGAATCAATAAAAAAAATAATTGATATTGTAATTTTAACAGAGAATTTTGATAAATATAAATTTATCGAAAAAGTAGCTGCTACACTTGCGTGCAAAATTAGTATTAAAGCTAATGATAGAATAACATTAACTGACATGGAAGATTTACTAGAAAGATTACGAAATACAAAAAATCCATTTACATGTCCACATGGAAGACCAACAATTATTACTTATTCAAATTACGAATTAGAAAAATTGTTTAAAAGAGTTATGAATTAAAGAGGGCTATAAATATGAATAAAAAAAATAGAGGTTTTACTTTAATAGAATTATTAGCGGTAATAATTATTCTTAGTATTTTAATGATAATAGCGGTTCCAAGTGTTACTAAATATATAAGTGATGCAAGAAAAAAAGCATATGTAAGTACAATATCTAGTTACGTGCAGTCAGTAAGTGTAAAAATGTTGGCTTTTGGATTTGACCAAAAGCCAAGTATAAATCAAGCATTGCTAATCCCATTTAGCGAAATAAAAATGGAAAAAAAAGCAGTTTCTCCTTATGGAAAATTTTTAGAAGAACAATGTTATATTATTGTGCTTGCTAACGATGGCGGGAAATATTCTTTTTATGTTAACATTAAAGATAGTTCTGGTTACAAAGTATATAATGTTAAAAGTAGTAATATAAATATTAATACGCCAACAACATCTACTAACATTAAAGATCCTGTAAAAATAAGTGAAATAAAAAATGGAATTATAGTAAAAATTGGTGAAAATAATTTTAAAATTAGTGAAAATAATAATATAGATTCTAAATTTATATTATTAGAAAGTGCATAAAAACAAATACTTTAAAAGCTTATTTATATAACTTTTTATTTACATTTTTAACAAAATGTGTTATAATGTACACCTGGAGATGATAATATGAAAAGAAATGAAAATAGCAGTGGAAGTATTAGTAATTTAAAAATATCAAATGAGATTTTAGCAAAGTTTTTAGTAAGAGAAAAGCTAGTTCTAGCAAGTGATATTTTAATTGAAACAACAAAAGATATTTCTAGTTCAATATTAATAACAGAGCCATTTCATAGAAACAAAAAAAGCATTATATTAGCAGGTATAGATCCATCAAAAATATTTAGTTCAAAGTTAACTAAAAATGAAGAAGACACTGGTCAAATTAATTTTGTGTGTAACGGAGTTTCTGCTAATACAAAAAAATTCGTTGATAGTGTGCTTAACCATGGTGCATTTAATATTGGTATATGTACTTCTAGTGATAAAGAATATACTAAAAATAATAGATTTTTGCAAAGGTTTAGAGGAGATTTATTAGCAGTTGGAATTCCTGTTGATGAATATCAAGAGACAGTATCTGATTATAAATTATATTTATTATCATATAGAGATAAAACTGGAAAAAGAAAATGAAAAATATTATAGTTATTGCCGGGCCAACTGGAGTAGGGAAAACTAAATTAAGTATTCAATTAGCAAAACTAATTAACGCCGAAATAATTAATGCCGATTCAATGCAAGTATATAAAAATTTAAACATTGGCACAGCTAAAATAAAGGATGATGAAAAAGAGAATATAATTCATCACCTTTTTGATATTGTTGATGTTAACAAAAATTATACAATATTTGACTATCAAAAAAATTGCCGAAAAGAAATTGAAAAGATTTTAAAAAAAGGAAAAAGAGTTATTTTAGTTGGTGGCAGTGGTTTATATATACGCGCAGCATTGTATGACTATAAATTAGAAAAAGAAAATATAAAAAATACATATATTGACAAAACAAACAATGAACTTTTTGAAATGGTAAAAAAAATAGATTCAAACTCAACTATTCATATTAACAATCGAAAAAGACTAATTAGATTCTTACAAAAAAAAGATAATAATCAAGAAATTTTAAATGATTCTAAGCCAATATATGACTTTGATATAATTGGTTTAACTACTGAACGAAAAAATTTATATAATATAATCGACACTCGTGTTGATAATATGATTAAAGAAGGATTAATTAATGAAGTTAAAGTTTTGTATGACAAAAAAATTAATTCTAAAGCTATAAATACTGGAATAGGATATAAAGAATTATATAAATACTTTGATGGTAGCATTAATATTGAAGAAGCAATATCACTTATAAAAAGGAATTCTAGAAGATATGCTAAAAGACAGTATACATTTTTCAATCATCAATTTTCTATAAAATGGTTTGAAACAGACTACCAAAATTTTTCAAATACAATAAATAGTGTATATAACTATTTAATGAGGTGATATTATGCAAAGATATTTTGTCAATGAAAAAATTGGCAATTATTTTTTTATTGATAACAAAGATAGTTATCATATCATTACAGTTATGCGTATGCATTTAAAAGATAGAGTTGAAATTGTTTATCAAAACAAACTATTTTTATGTGAAATAACTTTGTTAGAGCCTAATGTAAAATGTGAAATAATAGAAGAACTAAATAACACTATATTACAAATACCTAAAGTTTCAATAGCTCAAAGCTTAGTAAAAGAACAAAAAATGGATTATATTCTACAAAAATCAACAGAATTAGGAGTTTATGAAATAATTCCAACATATACAGAAAGATCAATTATAAAGATTAATGATAAATATGATAAAAAAATAGAGAGATGGAAAAAAGTAGTAAAAGAAGCAAGTGAACAATCGAAAAGATTTACACTGCCTAATATAAATAGAATCATAGATTTAAATGAACTAGCAAAAGAACAATATGACTTTAAATTTATTTGTAGTGTAAATGAAAAAAGAAAAACTATAAAAAATGTATTATCAAATATTAATATTAATGATACAATATTATTTGTAATAGGTCCTGAAGGTGGATTTTCTGAAAAAGAGGAAAAATTGCTTATCGATAATGGATTTCAAACTATAACGCTAGGCAAAAACATTTTAAGAACAGAAACTTCTTCAGTATTTATATTAAGCGTAATAAACTATCATTTTATGAGGTGATAATAAATGACTGAGCTTTTGAATAAAATTTCATCAGAAAATTTAATTGTTATTTGTATTGTAATGAGTATAGTAGCGTTATTTTTGGCTATATCTGTTTCTATAGAATTTTTTAATAATTATAAAAGAAAAAAAATATTAAAAAAAGAAGATAATATTTATGATAGTGATGAAAATACTGATATTAATACTATTGAAGATTCAAATATAAAATATGTTGAAGAAGATGAAGAGTTAGAAAAAACAAAAGCCAAGTTAGAACTTGCTAAATTAAAAGAAAGATTAATAAAAGAAGAAGAAGAAAAGAAAAAACTTTTAGAAATAAACTTAGCTTTAGTTAATAATGAAAAAGCAAAAGATGATGTTAAGGAAAATAATATAGAAAAAAATAATGAGGTTTCAAAACTTAAAGATAATATCTCAAACAATTTAACATATGAACAATTAGAAGAAGAAAATGCTATTATAAGTTATGATGAGTTAAAGAATTCAACAACATTTGGATATACAGATGAGGAAATGAATAAATATGCCGATGAAAAAGATGCTATCATCAGTATTGAAGAATTAGAAAAATTATATAAAGAATCAAAGGCGATTTACGAAGATAAAAAAGAATCTGTTGTTATAAAACGAGTAGAAGATTTGCCTGAAATATCTAGTACCAAAAAATTTCAAAGTTCACCATTTATTTCTCCAGTATACGGTATAGGTATTAATGAAGAAAACATACAACTCGAACAAACAGCTAATCTTGAAAAATTAAATGAAGAAATAAGAAAGACTAATGAGTTTTTGAAAGCACTTAAAGAACTAAAAAAGAACTTACAATAGTTCTTTTATTTTGAAATATGGGAGTGATTTTATGAAAGTAGGGATATATACTTTAGGGTGTAAAGTAAATACATATGAAAGTGAATATGTTATTAGTTTACTAAAAAAAAATAATTATGAAATTAAAGATTTTAATGATATATGTGACATTTATATAATTAATACATGTACAGTTACAAATAATAGTGATGCTAAAAGTCGAAAGATGATTAGGCACGCAAAGAAGTTAAACCCTAATGCTTGCATTATTGCAATGGGATGCTTTATTGAATCAAACAAAGACAGTATCATGGAAAATTTACCTGAAATTGATATTGTTATCGGAAATAAAGATAAAGGAAATATTATTAATTTATTAGATGAATATTTTGAAAATAAAAAGAAAATAAATGATACATATTCAAATTTTGATGATATTTTTGAAAATATGCTGATCGACAATTATAATGAACATACAAGAGCATTTGTAAAAGTACAAGATGGATGTGAAAATTATTGTAGCTATTGTATTATACCTAAAGTTCGAGGTAAATGTCGCAGTAAAAAATTAGAAGATGCTATATCTGAAATTACTAAACTTGTTCAAAACGGATATAAAGAAATAGTACTAACTGGGATTCATACCGGAAATTACGGAGTTGATCTAGGAATAAATTTTGCAACTTTATTGAAAGAAGTATTAAAAATAAAAGGACTTGTAAGACTTAGAATATCATCAATTGAAATAACAGAGTTAACTGATGAAGTTTTAAATATAATTGCTAATAATGACATAATTGTCAATCATTTTCACATTCCCATTCAATCAGGAAGTGATAAAGTATTAAAACTCATGAATAGAAAATATAATATCGAATATTTCATAAAGAAAATAGAAAAAATTAGAAAAATAAAAAAAGATGTTTCTATTACTACGGATATTATTGCAGGACATCCCGGTGAGAATGAAGAAGAATTTTTAAATGTTATTAATAATGTTAAAAAAATCGGCTTTACAAAATTACATGTTTTCCCATATTCAATAAGAAATGGCACTCCTTCATCAAAGCTTGAGCAGATTAATGATAGACAAAAAAAAGAACATACTAGAAAATTACTAGAATTATCAAAGCAATTAGAAATAAATTATATGGAAAAATTTATAAATAAAACATTACCAGTTTTAATTGAACGATACAAAGATAGTTATTCCTATGGTCATACAACTAATTATTTAGAAGTTTTAATTAATTCAAAATTAGAACCATCAAAAATATATAATGTAGAAATAAAGAATATTTCTTATCCATATTGTATTGCTGAGGTAAAAAATGATTAAACAATTTAACTTTCAAACTTGGGATAATGCAAAATATAATGAATATATTTTTTATCTTAAAAGTTTAAAAGACGAACAATTAGAAAAATTTAATAAAAAAATAATTCCTACAAAATATAAAATATTAGGAATTAAAATGTCAATTTTAAAAGACATTGCTAAAGAAATTTCTAAAACAGATATAAAAACTTTTTTTGATAATAATTTAAGAGTATATTTTGAAGAAGTAATGATATTAGGTTTTGTTGTAGGGAATTTAAGAAGAGAAGAAGAATTCTTGAATTATTTTTATAAATTTCTTCCTTACATTGATAATTGGGCAATATGTGATTCATTTGTAAGCAATGCAAAGATTCTAAAAAACATTTCATTTTTTAATAAAGCTTGTAATTTGATGTTATCAACTAACGAATTTATAAGAAGAGTAGGGATTGTTATATTATTAGATTATTATATAGATACGAATAATATAGATTCTTGTATAAATACTATTAAAAATTTAAAAGATGATTCTTTTTATGTAAATATGGCTATTTCATGGCTTATAAGCGTATCTTTTGTAAGGTTTAGAAGTAAGACATTTAAATTATTAAAAAGCAAAATATTGCCAACTTTTGTACAAAATAAAGCTATATCCAAAATCAGAGAGTCTAATAGAGTAACAAAAGAAGATAAAGAACTTGTTAAAAATTTAAAATTGTAAGTTTAATAAAGTTCTTTTTTTATTGTTTTAAAATGTAGTAGAGTAACAAGTAAAATATTTGAAATCATTGCAATAAGAAAACTATATAACCCAATTTTTAACATACTACAAAGAAAAATTAGAATGATTTTAGTTATTGTACCTAAAAGATTATCATACATTATATTCTTAGATTTATTTATAGCCTGTAAAACACTAGCAAGAGGAGCTTGAATATAAAGAACTATAAAAAATGGTGCTATTATTTTTAAATAGTTTCCCCCTCTAGTTGTTTTATAAATATTATTAAGAAAAAATGTAGGGTTAAACATTAATATTAAAGTAGCAGGCACTCCAATTAATAATGATATTAATATTACTTGTTTTAATCTTTTCCTAATTTCTCTTTTATTGCCAAGTACATAATTTCTTGAAATAATAGGCATAAGTGCACTACTTAACGCATTTGTAAAAAAATTAGGTAACATTAAAAGTGGCAATACATAACCTTCAATTATCCCATACTCAGTTATTATATAATTATTGCTGTATCCAATTGCACTTAAAGATAATGTTAAAATAATTGGTTCAAAAAAATAGCAAACAGATCCAATTAATCTTGACCCAGTAGTAGGTAATGCAATTGAAAGGATATTTTTTACATTAGATAAATCAGGAATAATTTCTTTCCTTCTAATATTTTTCTTATTTGGAATAAAAAATAGTAATACGATAATAGAAGATAGTTCACTTATCATATTAACTAAAATTAATCCTGTTACTGCATAAATTATACTTTTTTCTAAAAGAGTTGGAATTATTAATATAAAAAGGCTTAATCTTACCAACTGTTCGATTATTAAAGAAATCATATGAGGAAACATTCTCTGTTTTCCAAAAAAATAACCCCTTAAAATTGATGATATACTATCAAATGGTAAGACTAAAGCAATAGCTAATATAGGATAAAGAACGCGAGGTTCCTTTAATAAATCATTAGCTAAATAAGGAGCAATTATTATAATTATAAGCATTAAAAAAAAATTTAATAACAATGAGAAAGGAATTATCGAAAATACTAATTTTTTATTATTATACATTTCTTCAGAAACAAGCTTACTAATAGCAATAGGAAATCCTAATTGTGATATAGTCATAAATAAAGAAAAAGTAGGAAAAACTAGCATATAAAGACTAATTCCTTCTGTTCCAACAATTCGTGTCATTATAATTTTTATCAGCATTCCTAAGGCTTTAGTAATAGCCCCGCCAAATATTAAAATTATTGTTGATTTTATAAATGTTTCTTTTTTCATGACTCACCTAATTTAATTGTATGAAAAAAGTAAAGTTTAATATGCAAAACTTTACTTTATTTTATACAAATATTAGATATTAATATTAATTACATAAACATTAAACTAGCGACAAAGGAAAATATCATAACCAATACTAAAATAAAAGATACAACTCTAATAGTTTTTTTACTCATAGTAATCACCTCGTTATCAATTATAATAAATTATTTAAAATTTGTAAATAAAATATATTTATAAAATAATATGTATATTATTATTTTTCTATAATATATTTTACTAGGTGAAATAATAATGAAAGCAATATTTAAAGTAAAAAATAACATTGAAAAGCAAAAATCAATATATGTAATACTAATTGGACTAGCAGTAATATCATTAATTTTTGGAATAATCTTTATTTTTTTAATTTCAGATGATAATCTCACACATATAAAAGAAAGTTTAACTTTATTCTTTTCAAATGTCACAAATAATAACAAAATAGATATTTTTCTAAATTCAATATTTAATAATTATCTATATTTATTTTTAATATGGTTACTAGGGATATCTATAATTGGTCTACCAATAATAATAATAATTTTATTATTTAAATTTTTTATTTTTGGATTTTCTATATCTTCAATAATATATACTTTTAAATGGAATGGGATATTAAAAGTAATCGTAAATTCCTTTCCTCATCAAATTTTATACTTAATTGTTTTAATATTAATATCTTTTTATGCAATATCTTTCTGCTTAAAACTTTTTAACTATCTATTTTTAAAAAAAATAATTAACTTCAAAGAAGTTATGCATAAATATATAAAAATATTAGTAATAAGTTTATTAACAACATTATTTATTTCTTTATATGAAACTTATATATTAAGTTATTTGCTGAATTTGCTTAAATAATAGATAATTTTTGATAAATGGTGTATAATTATTTTGGTGATATTTATGACAAAAGTTATCATAGGAATAAGTGGTGGAGTTGATTCTTCAGTTGCAGCGCTACTATTAAAAAAGCAAGGATACGAAGTAGAAGGATTATTTATGCGTAATTGGGATTCGACTGTCAATAATGATTTCTTAGGTAATCCTAACCTAGAAAATGATATTTGTCCACAAGAAAAAGACTACAATGATGCAATAGAAATTTGTAAAAAATTAGATATTCCTCTACATAGAATTGACTTTGTAAAAGAATATTGGGATTATGTTTTCGAATATTTTTTAAGTGAATTAAAAAAAGGAAGAACTCCTAATCCAGATATAATGTGTAATAAATATATAAAATTTGATTATTTTGTGAGAGAAGCAAAAAAATTAGGCGCTGATTATATTGCAACAGGTCATTATGCAAAAATAAAAAATGGATTTTTATTAAAAGCTAAAGATAGTAACAAAGATCAAACATATTTTTTGTCACAGTTAACAAAAGAACAATTAGATAGAGTAATTTTCCCTTTGGGTGATATAACAAAAGATGAAGTACGAAAAATAGCTAAAGAAAATAATTTAATAACTGCAGATAAAAAAGATTCTACGGGAATATGCTTTATTGGCGAAAGGCATTTTAAAGAGTTTTTAGAAAATTATTTTAAAAAAGAAAAAGGTGACATAATAGATATTACTACCAATAAAAAAATTGGAGAGCATGATGGACTTATGTACTATACAATAGGACAAAGAAAAGGATTAGACATTGGTGGGAATAAAGAAAGATTATTTGTTGTAGGAAAAAATCTAGAAAAAAACATTTTGTATGTTTCACTAGGAGATGATAATAGCTATTTAATATCAGATAGTTGCATTATTAATCAAATTAATTTTAACTGTAATATTAGACCTCAAAAATGTACTGCCAAATTTAGATATCGTGCACAAGAATATCCAGTCGAATTAGAATATATAAACGAAGATTGTATTTTAGTTAAATATGATTCAATTAAAGCTGTTACTCCTGGACAAGCTTGTGTTTTATATCTAGAAGACAAATGTATAGGCGGTGGTATAATTGATGAAGTCAAGAAAAATAATAAAAAATTATGGTATTTATTATAATATAAATTAAATAATTATTTTACATTACACTTGACAATATAAATTGATTTGATAAAATTAAAAGTAGAGGAGTGGTTATCTATGAAAAAATTAAATGACATCTTAAATGAATTAGGAATATCAAAAGTAAGACTAGCTAAGTATTTAGGCGTATCTAGACAAATGCTATACAATTATCTAGCTATGGATAGTTTAAAAAAATGGCCTAAAGAAAAATCTACTAAATTATTTGGTCTTTTAAATATAAAATCAGAAGAAGAAATGGATAGACTTATAATTGACAGTAATTATATTATGGAAGTAGAAAATAGATTAAATGATGGAGTTAAAGATTCTTCTAATAGAGAAATACTGGCTGATTTGAAAAATTTTAATAAAAAAGAACAAGAGCTTTTAAGTGATATAATAAACTTGTTAAAAGAAAGATTAGCTGAAGACAAAACAAAAGAAACTTTTAATGCTTTTACCTATTTATATCACTATCTGCAATCTATGGAAACATCAAAAGAATTAAAATATATATTAGCGTATATGTCTAAATCTATGGGATTTACTAATCCAATGGAATTTGCATTTAATCAAAATCAACAGTTTATTTTTGAAAGTATATTATTTTCTGCATTAACATTATATAACAGCGGTAATGCATCTAAAGTAAGATTAGCTGAATCACACAAAAAATTTGTTAAAGATATCGAACATAAAAATGAAGAAAAATTGAGTCGAACTCAAGAACTTAATACTGCCAAAATACAAGCATTAAGAGAATTAGGATATAATGAAATAAACGAAGAAAATGCTAAGGAAGTGTTAGATAAAATTGCTGAAATACAATCTAGGAAAGTATAAATTATCATTTAAAAGCATCTCTTTTTTATTATGATGCAACTTCCGATAATATATATTATGTTGCCTTTTGTAATTTAGAATCACTTATTCATAAAGTTCATCTAACATTATTATATAATCACTTATATCCTTACTATTTAAATATAATTTAATTTTCTTAATATATAATTCAGGATCGTATAAAATTAATTCTGAATTATAAATATTATTATTATTATCTATAAATATAAGTTTAAAAAAAGTAATTTTTTTAGATATCCAATGTATTTTTTTTATATATGAAATTTTATTATTTTGAACAATATTATATTCATTTCTATTAACAAAGTTTTCATCTAATGCAGATAATAATCTAATTAGTTTATTTTTGCTGATAAAAATTTCATATATTAACAATATATATAATTGAATAGTAATATAACTAAAAATTGTACCATCAAACATGTAAAAAACAATTAATGATAAAACAATAAATAATACTGTAATAAGCATATTTTTTATAAACTCAATTTCTCTATAAAATAAGAAAGCATATATAATTCCTGGTTTATTATTTATAAAAGTAACGTTTTGATATAGTTTTTTCTGTTCTAGGCATAGTTTAGATATTTTATTTTTTATTACAATTAAAAGTATTAAACTAATTAAAGAATATAATAAATATGCAAATGGAATATTACAATATATCAATATAATGTATATCAATATATATATTATATAATTATAAAAACTACTAAACTCAATTTTAGCCTTAAATTCAATATTTTCAATATAATCTTTTTCTTTATCTATATTAAAACAAACATTTTTCTTATTTTTAATCATAAATTTTATTAGAAATACTATATCAATAATTATTAAAATAGAAAGAATAAAGAAAGAATTAGTTAATATTAGAAAATTATTAATATCCCCTACTCTTTTATACAAAACTAAAGATATAATAATGTTATATATAAAAATTAATCTATATTTGTGTTCGTACTCATTTAATAGTACATAATTAAAATTATTTTTTATATTTTTTACTAATATATTAAGTTTTAAATCAAAAATAATAGATAAAACAATTAGTAGTATATTTGTTACAAAATAAATTAAATTGATATCATCTTTTAATAAAAACAATATAAAATAATAAACAAAATCTATTAACATAATACTAATATTTAATAATTTAATAAACTTATACAATTTAATTAAATTATTTTCTTTCTCTATAGTTGAAAAACTATAATTTTTACTTTTCTTTTTAAATAAATTAATCAATATTATATAAATAATAATAATAATTAAATACATTATAAGCATTATTAAATCACTTCCTAATTTATATATAACTAAATTTTATCATATTTTTATAAATAATAAATAATAAATTAATATTTGTTAATAATAATATTGGAGGTATTTATGAATAAAAATAAAGAAAAAGCAACTTCTAAGATAAAATGTGATGTAACAACTTGTGCTAACAATGACAATAATTCAAATTTATGCAAGTTAAAAGAAGTAAAAATCAGTTGTTGTTGTTGTGGTGATGAAGTTAGTGAAAAAGATGAAACCATATGCAATAGTTATAAAAATATTGATAATGAAAAATAATAGAACTACTATTACAGCAGTTCTATTTTAATTTATTTAAAAAACTAGTTCCAATTTCTGGCTTCTCAACATTAAAATTTTCAGAAATTGTAGCAGCAATATCGGCCATACTATTTAGAATATCCATTTTTTGAGGGTCCTTAAACTGTCTACTAAATACTATTACAGGGACATTTTCACGTGTGTGTGCATTTCCTGAAAAAGTTGGATCATTACCATGATCGGCAGTAATAATTAATAAATCATCATTTTCTAATTTATTTAGTATCATTGGAACTTCAACATCAAATTCTTCAATTGCTTTTGCATATCCTTCAACATCCCTATTATGACCATATAAAGCATCAAAATCACTAAGATTTGCAACACAAAGACCAGTAAATTTTTTATTCATAATATCAGTTAATTTATTTAATGTATCCATATTATTAAAAGAAGATTTTACTATTTTAGTTATTCCTTGCTCATCAAATATATCACTTATTTTTCCTATTGAAATAACACTATAATCATTATCTTTTAAATAATCCATAACACTCTTTTTAGGAGGTTTAATAGCATAATCACATCTATCAGCAGTAAATTTAAATTTTCCAGGTTTGCCAGTAAATGGACGGGCAATAACTCTAGCAATTCTCCATTCATCAGATAATGTTATTTTTCGTATTTTTTCACAATAACTATATAATTTAGGAATAGGTATTATATCTTCATGAGCAGCGACTTGTAAAGTTGAGTCAGAAGAAGTATATATTATAAGACTTCCATACGATAAATGTCTTTCACCTAATTCATTTATAATTGTATCGCCACTAACGACCTTATTTCCAATAACTCTTTTACCAGTTACCTTTTCTATCTGCTCTAATAATTCACGAGGGAAAGCTCTTTCAGTAAAAGTTTTAAAAGGTGTTATACTTCTTATGCCTAATAATTCATAATGTGATGTTAAACTATCTTTTCCTACATTTGTTGGTCTTGCAATAGTATAATAAGCATCTACATCATTGTTATCGTTCATATTTATAGTATTTATAAATCCTAATTTTTTTAAATTAGGAATAAAAATATCATAATTATCCATGATATGTTTTAATGTATTTGCACCATTATCACCATAATTATTAGCATCGATTGCTTCTCCTACCCCTAATGAATCAAGTATTAATAAAAATATTCGCTTAAATTTCATATTTACATCTCCTATTTTTTGCTTCTCGGATGATATTCTATATAATCATTTTTTACTTTGTTATTTGAAATATGTGTATATATTCTTGTTGTTGAAATATCACTATGTCCTAAAAGTTCTTGAATACTCCTTAAATCTGCACCATATTCTAACATATGGGTTGCAAAACTATGTCTAATACTATGTGGTGAAATATCCTTGTTTATATTCTTATCTTTAAGAAGACATTTTAGTATTTTAAAAAAGCTAAAACGACTCAATCTAGTTCCAAGATTATTTAAAAATAAATAATCATTATTTTTCTTTTTTAAAAAATATTTTCGATAGTTAAGATATTCCTGTAAATATTTAATAACATATTCGCCAATTGGAACAATTCTTTCTTTACTACCCTTTCCAATACATCTGATAATACAATTTTCAAAATCTACATCGAAAGTTTTTAAATTTAGTAATTCAGATATTCTAAGTCCTGTTCCATATAATAATTCTAACATAGCTTTGTTTCTATAGTCAAATGGTGTATTAAGCTTTATATCTAATAACAAAGAAACTTCTTCAACTGTTAATACATTTGGTAGTTTCTTTGCCAACTTTGGTCTCTCCACTATTAAAGCAACATCTTCTTTAACTTTTCCTATAGCATACAAATACTTATGAAAATTTTTAATAGAAGTTAATTTTCTTGCAATTGAAGTTGTTTTTATATCTTGTTTTCTTAATAATTCCAAATATTGAATTATATCTTTTTTAACTATATCATTTACAGAATTAATATTTTTTTGCTTTAAAAACAAAATATAATCATTTAAATCTTTTTCGTATGATATACAAGTATTTCTTGCTAATCTTCGTTCATATTCCAAATAATTTATATATTCATTTATATCATTATTCATAAATACATCCTTAACATTATATATTATATATAATATAATTTGTAAGTAAATTTGTCAAATATATATGTTGAAAGTAAAACTAATGTTTGATATAATTTTCAAAGAAAGAGTGATTTTATGGAAAAACCTTTAGCTTTAAAACTTGCACCAAATTCAATAGATGAAGTAATTGGTCAAAAACATTTACTTGGTGAAAACAAAATACTAAGAAATTTAATTAAAAATAAAAAATTACCATCAATGATTTTATATGGTAGACCAGGAATTGGTAAAACATCAATTGCAAACGCGATGGTTAAAGATTTAAATATTCGATATCGTTTTTTTAATGCTACTATAAATAATAAAAAAGATTTTGATATTGTGGTTGAAGAAGCCAAAATGTACGATGGAATTGTTCTAATAATAGATGAAATACATAGATTAAACAAAGATAAACAAGATTTATTACTACCACAAATTGAAAGTGGATTAATAACTTTAATAGGATTAACAACCAGTAATCCATATCATAAAATAAATCCAGCAATTAGAAGTCGATGCCATTTATTTGAGTTGCTACCATTAGAAGAAGAAGACATTATTGAAGGATTAAAAAGAGCGATAAAACACCCCGATTTAGAAGGAATAACAATAGATAATGATGCAATAAAATATATAGCAAATATTTCTGGAAATGATTTAAGATATGCATATAATTTATTAGAAATTGCATTTTTTTCCACTAATGATAAGATAGTTAATATTAATACAATCAAGAAAATTAATAATAAGCCAGCATTTTTTCACGATAAAAATGAAGATGGACATTATGATGTTTTAAGTGCTTTTCAAAAATCCATAAGAGGAAGTGATGTAAATGCCTCTTTACACTATTTAGCAAGATTATTAGAAGCTGGAGATTTAGACAGTATATATAGAAGATTAAGTGTCATTTTCTATGAAGATATTGGATTAGCAAATCCAAGTATAGGCCCAAAATTAAATGCAGCTATTAATGCATCTGAATTAGTAGGATTGCCAGAAGCTGTAATACCAATGGGAGAAATTGTAATTGAAATGGCCCTATCCCCAAAATCGAATTCAGCATACTTAGCAATAAATAAAGCTTTAGAAGATGTTAGAACTGGAAAATGTGATAAAGTTCCATCTCATATAAATTCTACAGCAATTGGATACTTATATCCGCATGACTATCCAAATGATTTTGTAGTTCAAGAATATCTACCAGAAAATTTAAGAAAAAAGAACTATTATGAACCAAAAACAACTTCACAATACGAAAGAGCTTTGAAACAAATTAAAGAATCAATAGACAAAATAAAAAATAAATCAAACTAATTTATTTTTCCTAAATTGAAATTTGAACCGCACCACAAAGGTGCGGCTTTTTTGATATAATAAAAGAGCCCAACCCGGCAAG
>CALVJN010000016.1 GCA_944332205.1 uncultured Bacilli bacterium
TGTTAGTTAAAAACTAACTATAAAGATGTTAAATTGTAAGTCAAAAACAACTTACAAAATATATTATACGAGGAGAGGTAAATATGGAAAATGTGACTCCATTTTTCAATAAACTTTTGAAAGATTTAGGTAGAAGAGGGGTATACATTATTTCTAAAAATGGTTTAGGGCAAGAGTTATATGTTTCTAGTGGACTCCCTGAATCTTTAAGAAATGAGGATGCTTTACAAATGCCAATTATTTATGATGAAAAATCCGGACGATATTTTTATAGAATTACAATGAAAAGTGATGATGATTTATCTAATACTATTGTTTTTGACGTTACAAGAGATTTTTTAGATTATATATCATTAAAGGAAAAAGTTCATGATTTGGAGAAAACTATTGAAGATTTAAAAATAGATAGTACTACTGGCTTAATGATTAGAAGTCATACTCTTAAAGAAATTGGCGATTATGTAAAATATGCTAATTTAAATAATGAGCCTTATGCGATTGTTATAGCAGATTTAGATTATTTTAAAAGAATTAATGATAGTTACGGACATGTTATAGGAGATAAGACTTTGCGGATGGTTGCTGACACCTTAAAAAAATCTATGAGACAAACACCAGGAGAAGCAACTAGAAAAAAAGACATAATTGGTAGATATGGTGGCGAAGAATTTATTATATTATTAAAAAATATAAAAGAAGAGGATATCTTTAATGTTGTAGATAGAATGCGAAAAAATATTGCAGAAAAAAGATTTTCTATAAAAAATAAAGATGAATATTATGATATATCAATAACTATTAGTTGTGGTGTTTGTCATAGCCATAATGGTCAGTTATTATTAGATGATGCAATACTTCAAGCTGATTCAGCTTTATATGAGAGTAAAGAAAACGGACGTAATTGTACAACTGTTCGTAGTGATTGTCATCAAAAAAAAATAAAAAAATAATATTTTTGAGTACTTGTTATATTAACAATATAATTTATTAGAGGTGATTTTATGAGGAAAAAAGTAGTTGTTTTAGGTGGTGGAACGGGCATGAGTTCTTTGCTTCGTGGATTAAAAGAATTCCCAGTTGATATAACCGCAGTTGTTTCAGTTTGTGATGATGGTAAAAGTACCGGCCGTCTAAGACGCGAATTTAATATTCCTGCTGTTGGTGATATTAGAAAAGTTTTAGTTTCATTATCAGAAACAGAACCATTAGTTGAACAGTTATTAAATTATCGTTTTAATACTACTAGTGATTTAAATGGACATACTGTTGGTAATTTGCTACTTACGGCCATGGGAAATATGACTGGTAATATGTCTGATGGGATTGAGGCTATAAGTAAGATATTAAATTTGCATGGTAAAATTTTACCTTTAACTGAAGATAATGTTACATTAGTAGCAAAAATGACAGATGGGGAAATAGTTGAAGGTGAACATAATATTACGGAATGTGGTAAAAAAATTAAAAAGGTATATTATTTGGAAAAGCCAAAAATAAATTATGCTGTGTTAGATGAAATTAGAAAATCGGATTTAGTTATTCTTAGTATGGGAAGTATTTATACAAGTATTATACCTAATCTTTTATGCAAAGAAATTGTAGATTTATTGGAAGAAATAGATACTCCAATTATGTATACTTGTAATATTATGACTCAACCAGGAGAAACGGATGGCTTGATGGTAAGTGATCATGTTAATATAATTAATCAGTATTTAGGGAAAAGAAAAATAGATGTAGTTGTAGCAAACGATGGGAAAATAAGCGAAGAAATGCGAAAAAAATATGAGACTTTAGAACAAAAAGATCCTGTTATTTTAGATAAGAAACACATACATGATGTTTGTATTATTTCTAATAATTATGTTGCAATTGAAAATAATTATTTACGACATGATACAATATTATTGTCACTAGATATATTTAAATATTTAATATCTAAAAAATAGTTGGGTTAACATCTGTAAGGAGTTTAATATGCTTAGTATAATAATTTTCAGTATATTTATTTTAGAAAAGTATACTAATTTAAACAAAAAATATAAAGAAATTGTGAATTATGTTATTGTTGGCGGTTTTACTACAATTGTTAGTATTTTGAGTTATTATTTTTTTCGAATTTTTTTACAGAATTATGTGCTATGCACAATTTTGTCGTGGATAGCTGCAGTTTCTTTTGCCTACATTACTAATCGTAAGTATGTATTTCATAGTAAAGAAAAAAATATATGTAGAGAATTTTTTGAATTTACTGGTTCTAGAGTTCTTTCATTGCTTTCAGAAATCGCTATTATGTTTATTTTGGTTGACTTTTTAAATATTAAAGATAAATTAGCTAAGATAATTGTTCAGATAATAATAATGATTTTAAATTACGTTTTTAGTAAGTTATTTGTTTTTAGAGAAAAGTAATATAGTTAAAAAATTTTATTATTGTGTTCATCTATTTATAATAATGCATATTATTTATTAGGTAGGTGTAATATGTCTAAAGAAGATTTTATTAGATTTGTTAAAGCTAATCCTAGTTTAGTTGATTATGTAAGAAAAAATAATGATAGATGGCAAAATTTATATGAAGTATATTCTTTATATGGAGAAGATGAAAGGGTATGGAGAAAGTATTTAGATAATAGGGATTCTTCAATTGATGAGTTGGTGTCATTAATTAAGAATGTTAATTTAGAATCTGTTAGAAAAGTTGTAGATGGACTTCAAAAAACTATTTCATTAGTTCAACAGATTGGAAGTAAAGAAGACTATAAACAGCCATATGAGAAAAGTCCTGTTTTTGGAGATTTAGATGATTAATGAAACTATTTTAAAAATAAGAGAAAATCCGTTATTATACCAATACCTTAAGTATCATTCCTATTGGTATAAAATTTTATTGCGTGATAATAATAGAGTAAATGAGATGATTTCGAAAATGAAAGAGGAATATAAAATTACTACAAAAGATAAAATAGATATGGTTGGACAAAAAATAAACATGATTAGAAGTTTATTAGAAGTATTTAGATAAAATATAGGTTTTAATCTATATTTTATTTTTTTATGTTATAATTTTATTGGTGATTTTATGAGGAAAGTTGAGTTATTAAGTCCTGTAGGTAATATGAAAACATTATATCAGGCAGTTCATAATGGAGCTGATGCTGTATATTTTGGGGGTAAAAAATTTGGAGCTAGAAAATATGCTGATAACTTTGATTATAATGAAATAATTCAAGCTATCAAATATTGTCATTTATATGGTGTTAAAGTTTATATAACTGTTAATACAATAATTTTTGAAGAAGAAGTTAATGAGGTTATAAAATATGTTGAGTTTTTACATGAAAATAATGTTGATGCTTTAATTGTACAAGATTTAGGATTAATTAAATTATTGAAAAAAGTATTCCCTAATTTGGAACTTCATGCTTCTACTCAGTGTCATAACCATAATAGTGAATCAATTAAATTCTTGAAAGATTTAGGAATATCACGTGTTGTATTAGCAAGGGAAATGTCATTGGATGAGATTAAAAAAATAAATGTCAATATTGAAAAAGAAGTTTTTGTACATGGTGCTTTGTGTGTTTGTTATTCTGGATGTTGTCTTTTTAGTAGCATGAATGGTGGAAGAAGCGGTAATCGTGGAGAATGCGTTGGTTCTTGCCGCCTACCATATAAATTATGTAAAGATGGCAAGGAATTAAAAGTTGAAGGTAAATATTTGTTGAGCACCAGATCATTATGTACCATTGATGAAATTGATAAATTAATAGAAAGTGGGATCGAATCATTTAAAATTGAGGGAAGGATGAAAAGCCCAGAGTATGTTGGATATGTTACTAGACTATATCGCCAAAAAATAGATGAATATTATAACAATAATAATGTTAATGTATCTTTAAATGAAAAAAACAATTTGAAAAAGCTTTATAACAGAGAATTTACATTAGGTTATCTTTTTGAAAGAAAAGGAAGAGAATTAATGAATATTAAAACTTCTAATCATATAGGAACATTTCTTGGAAAGGTAATTTATGTTGATAGAAAAATAATAAAAATTTTATTGGATGATGATTTATATCAGGAAGATGGAATAAGATTTGATAATGATATGGGAATGATTGTTAACAAGCTTTATGATGCTAATAAAAAGTTAGTTTCTGTTGTTCATTCAAAAAATATTGCAATAATAGATAATAAAATTAATTTATTAAAAGGAAAAGTGGTAAGGAAGACTATTGATAGTAATTTAATTAAGGAGATAAGAAAAGTTAAAGAGAAGAAAATTAATGTTGCTATAAAATTAGTTGCTAAGCTTAATTTGCCTTTAGAATTGGAAATTTCTGATGATAATAATAGAGTTGTTGTGTATGGTGATATTGTTCAAGTTGCAATAAGTAGTCCAATTTCTGATGAGAGAATAAAAGAACAAATAACTAAATTAGGAAATACACCATTTGAATGTAATAGTATTAAATTAGATAAAGATAATAATATTTTTATTTCAATAAAATCTTTGAACGAATTAAGACGTTCTGCTATTAATAAATTAATAGAAAAAAGAGAATATTATGCTCCTACTATTTTTAAAAAAGAAAGTTATATTTCAAAAGGAGAAAGGTTTATAATAAATGATAATACTTTAAAAATAAATGCTTTAGTTAGAAACGAGGAACAGTTAAAAGTTGTGTTAAGAGAAAAAGTAAATAATATATATACTGATAATTTAGATTTATATAAAAAGTACAAAGAGAGAAAAAATATTTTTTATCGAACAGAAAGAGTTGAAAACAAATATATAGATTTTATTAATGATAATATTTTAGCAACTGAAACTGGTGCTATAGAGAAATATGCTCATAATAATAATGTTGTAAGTGATTATTACTTAAATGTTGTCAATAATGAAAGTTTAAATTGTATGTTAGAAAAAGGTGTAAAATTAGTAACTTTATCAGTAGAAAATACAATTGATAATCTTTCACATTTTAATGAAAATCTTGATAAAACAGAAATAATTATTTATGGAAGAATAGAATTAATGATTTCTAAATATTGTCCAATTAATATGTTAGAAAATAGTGATATTGAAGTTTCTTCAAAATGTATGATCGAAGGTAATTATTGTTTAAAAGATCAATATGGTAATATGTATCCGCTTGTAAGTAAGAATAATATGACTAGTATATTGCATTATAAAAACATTAATTCAATTTCTGACATTAATCAATACAAAACGTTAGGGATTAATAATTATCGAATTGAGTTGTTTGATGAAAAAGAAAAAGATATTTTAAATATTATAAGACAAATTAGAAAGAATTATTAATAATAATGAAATATTTTGTTAAGGAGATTTATGAAAATAATTAGTGGATTTTTAAAAGGCAGGAAAATAAGTGGTTATGAAATAGTTGGAACTAGACCAACTATGGATAGAGTAAAAGAATCATTATTTGGAATGATTCAAAATGATATTAAAAATAAAATAGTATTAGATTTATTTGCCGGCACTGGAAATTTAGGATTTGAGGCTATAAGTAATGGCGCTCAGTTATGCTATTTCAATGATATTAATAAGAAATGTATTCTAAATATTAAAAAGATGATAGATGAATTTAATATTAATGAAAAAGCAATAGTAATGAACGAAAATTATATTAGTGCTTTAGAAATTTTTAAAAAAAATAATATTTCTTTTGATGTTGTTTTTTTGGATCCACCATATAACGATAAGATTGAAAATAATATAATTGTGTATATTAAAGAAAATAATTTATTAAAAATAAATGGTATTATTGTTTGTGAAGTGGATAGTTTATATTTAAATATTGATTGCTATAAGAAGATTAAAGAAAAGAAATATGGTGATAAATATATAGTTATATATAAATATGAAAAATAATCTTTAATTAATTTTTGTTTCAGTGTATAATTATGATAGGTGATGTTATGAGACTAAATAACAAAGGCTTTGCTTTTTCTACTATGTTATATGGTGCTTTATCTTTAATAATAGTTATTTTATTATTAGTTTTTAATTTATTAAAGAGTAATAATGATGAAACATATTATTATTCTTCAATAATAGAAGAGAATTTAAATAAGTGCGTTGAAGAAGAAATAGCGTTGGAGAATTGTTATTCTTCTGGAAATAATAATTGTGATACTACGGCATATTATGCTTGTATTGGGGTTAAAAATAATACTATTGTGGAAGGAGTTAGGTTAATTGAATTTTTAAAAGATAAGGTTGTTACTACAGGTAATGGTTTATATGAAGATTCAAATGGTAATTTGATTTTTAGAGGAACATCTGTTAATAATTATGTTCAATATTCTGGTGATGTATGGCGTATAGTTGAAGTAGAAGCTAGTGGTATAGTAAAAATAGCTTATACAAAGTATGGAAAGTCATTAAAATGGGATGCAGAAGGGAATAGTGAATGGAAAAATAGTAGTTTAAATAATGAATTAAATAATGTTTTTTATAATAGTTTACAAAATAATTCGATAATTGATCAAAAACCATGGAAGATAGGAAGAATTTATGATGTTGTTACAACTCTTGATGAGTTGATAGATCAAGAGTCACAAGTTCTATATTCTAGTACAGATGGTGCTGGACCGGTGGGATTACTTAATGCTAGTGATTATATAAGAGCTTCTTTAAATTTAGCTTGTAGTAGTGATGTATTAAATAGCACTTCGTGTTCAAGTTGGCTTTCAAGTTATGGGGGGTGGGTTTTGAATGCTAGTAATTTATCAGAAGGTGAACAGGCGGAAGCTTATTATTTTAAAATTGGTGATAAATTAACTAAAAAAGAAATTACAGAAACTGATAATGTTATACCAGTTGTATATTTAAAATCATCAATAAAAATTATTAGTGGTGACGGAACGTCAAGTAATCCTTACATTTTAGAAAGATGATTAATAATAAAAAAATAAAAAATTAGAAAATATGTTATAATTTTAATATATATTATATTTAATAGGAGGATTTATGGGTTTAATTAAAGCAGCTATCGGAGCTATAGGGGGAACATTTGGTGATCAGTGGAAAGATTTAATAAGTTGCGAAGATATGGGAAATGATGTATTGATGGTCAAAAAAACTACATCTAATGGCCAAATTTCAAAGGATAGTAGAATTATTGTTGCACCTGGACAAATTGCGGTAATTTATGATTCTGGTAGTATTTTGGATGCTACAGCCGAAGAAGGCGTTTATAATTTTGATCAATCTTCATCTCCTACGTTTTTTGCAGGACAATTTGGCGCAGTTTTTAAAGAAATGTGGCAAAGATTTACTTATGGTGGAATACCAGCTAAAGAGCAGGCAGTATTTTATTTTAATATTAAAGAAATAAAAGATAATAAATTTGGAACGTCTAGTCCTATACCATTTCAAGACTGGTCGCATCCAATTCCAAATCAAATGACTAATTCTATTACGCCGATGCGAGTACAGGTAAGATGTTATGGTAAATATACTTTTAAAATTTCTAATCCAGCGATATTTATGAGAAACCATGCAGGTATTGCAGATGTTGTAACTAAAGACGAATTAGTAGAACAGATGAGAGCAGAAGTTATCTCTTCATTTCAAAATGTTCTTAATGAATTAGGTACTAGTGCTCATAAAGTACCAGTGCTTGAACTTCCAAGTAATACTGATGAGATTAAGAAAATAATGGATCAGAATATTTTTGATAAACCAATAAGAGATAGAGGTGTTCAATTAATTAGTTTCGCTGTTGAATCTGTAACTTTAGATGATGAATCATCTAAAAAAATTGATAATTATGAACTTTCTTCTAATTCTTATATGCAACAAGGAACCCTTGTTGGAGCTTATTCAAATGCAGTTCAAGATGCAGCAAAAAATGAGTCTGGTGCTATGAATGGCTTTATGGGGGTTGGCATGATGAATATGGCAAGTGGAGGAATGATAGGTGGTGCAATTGGTACTCCATTTGTTAATAATAAAGCTTCAACTATTAATGTAGATCCATATCAACAAAATCAAAATGGAGTTTCTGTTAATAATGGTGTAAAGTGTGCTAATTGTGGTAATATAATAACTGGTAAATTTTGTGATGAATGTGGAACTAAAGCACCTGAAATTGCCCAGAAAAAATGTCCTAAATGTGGAACTATAGCAAGAGGTAAATTTTGTACTGAATGTGGTAGTAAAATAGAATAATAAAAAAAATGTGTTAACTTACACATTTTTTTTATGAAATTTTAATAAGTAAAAATATCTAATATTCTTTCTGTATTTTTAAAATTAAGCTTAGCAATATCCTTAAGTTTTTCTTTTCCAAACTTTTGAATAATTTCTTTTCCAATAATATCAACTTCTTTTCCGGCACCTTTAGGTAGTGGTATATGTAATGTATCAGAAATTTTGTCAAATTCTTTTAAAAATATATATCTACTAATTACTGAAGCACAAGCTACTGCTAAATTTTTATCTTCTGCTTTAGTCATGAATGTTATGTTTTTTTGTATATTAGGGTTTCCTTTTAAATATTCATAATATCTATTTTCTCTAGCAAATTCATCAACGATTATATAATCATATTTTACTTTTTCTTCGTTAACCATTTGCCAAAGAACTCTATTATGCATTATTGCTTTAATTTTGTTTATATTATAATCATTTCTGTATTTTTCATTATATTCAATGTTACTCATAATAAGACTTTTGTATTTGATTCTCGTAATAAGTTTTGGTGCAATATTTAATATTTTACTATCGTCTATTTTTTTTGAATCTTTTATCCCTAAACTTTCAACAAAAGTTATATCATCTTTTGAAACATAGGTGCTTGTGACTACTATTGGTCCAAAATAGTCCCCAGTTCCTACTTCATCTGATCCAATTGAAGATGAATAGTAATATTTTTCATAATTCTTTTCGTTTTCTTTATTGGATTTTGATTTTCCATCTATTTCGCGCCACATATTTGCATCAATATCAGCATTAGCACCTTGGAACATTACTTTTCCTGATTCATACATAGTTATAACAGTGTCTAGGTCTTGTGCTTGAAATACAGTGTAGGGAATTTTTTTTTCTCTTTTTTTATCTTCATAATATTTAATCATTTTTTTACGAGTTGTTTCACTTACTTTTAATACTACGTTAGCCATAATTTCACCTCATAATTTTATTATAACATTTTTAATTTTATTTTGTATAATTTTATTTGTACAATATTTATAATAAAATTTAAATATTATACTTGCATCATAGAAAAAAATGTGTTAATATTAACTAGTCAGTTGTTGGACCCTTAGCTCAGTTGGTTAGAGCATCCGGCTCATAACCGGGCGGTCATAGGTTCGAGTCCTATAGGGTCCACCATTATGTGCGGGTGTGGCGGAATTGGCAGACGCACTAGACTTAGGATCTAGCGCCGTGAGGTTTGCAGGTTCAACTCCTGTCACCCGCACCATAAGTAATTTAGTCAGTTAATTGGCTTTAAATATATGAAAGGTTAATTTTAGTTAATCTTTTTTTTATTTTAAAAAAGTTTGGTGGTTATTTTTTTTATATCGTAAGAAGTTTTATATTGGTTAAATTTTAAGTATAGTTCGAGAAAATAAATGATAAAGTATCGTAAGGTATTATATTATTTAATATAATATTAAATTATTGTAATTGTAAAGTAAAAGCAAGGTTTGTCTTCATTTCTTGCTTTTTTTGTGGCTTTGTGTTAGAATAAGCAATCACGGGTGATTGTTATACATGAAAAAAATAAATGGTAATGAATTAGCCAAAATATTATATACTTTATTGTCAGATAATGAAATAAATAAAATTTCTGTAAGTAAGTTTAGACTTTTGACTATAAATTTAATTAATATTTTAGGGGAAAGCTATGTTGAAAATATTTTGGAAAAACCAGCTATTAATTTATTTGATGTTTGTACTCAAGATTTTATAACAGATATTTCAGAGAGCTTTGAAATAAGTTTTTCTTTAACTGATGATTTAAAAGCTGCAATAAAAGAAAAATATGGTGAAATATTCTTAAAATTTGAAGAAGCTGTTTTATTTTATAATTATTGTGAAAAAAGCATTAATGATGATAAGATTTTAGTAGACTTTAAGAATGAAACACCGGATGGTGTATATAGAGTTTATTATCAAAATACTGGACGTGTAAGTCTAGGGACACAAATTTTTACGGATGGCAATGTTATCCCTACTTATTATGATAGTCAATATTCTAATGTTGTATCTGATGAAGAAACGGTTGAAGTTGAAGACGCGACATATGTTATTGTTTCTACACACTGTGATGGTCATGTGAAGAAAATAGAAATTAAAGCAACTTCATTTGATGTTAGTCATTTAATAGAAGAAATTACAAAAATTAAAAATGGATTAAACTATGGATATACGCAAATAGGTAATTCTAAGCTAAAAAAATATATGTTGATAAGGCAATAATTTATGGAATCATATTTTTATCATAGATTTAGAAATTTTAATTTAGATACATTGCTTAGAGTTTTTGATAGCGGCTTTATTTTACCAAGAAAGATGATAGTTAACGGAGTAGATGATGCTAACAATATTTTTAATGGTAATTCTTATATTTCATTAGTACAAAAAACTTTAATGACAGATGATATGTGTAGATATTTTCGTTCAGCTTATAATGAATTAATACAGGGAAATTTATGTGTAGTTATTTCTAGTGAAATTGATGGTATAGTTTATCCTAATTATATTGATTTTGGGTTTGATGATTCAAGTGTTTTTAATAATAAAAATGATGATAGTTCATATAGGTATTCGTATTACATGGATGAAGTGCAAACGGCAATTCCAATACCAATTTCTAAGTTTATAGCAATAGGCTATCCCATTGCTCATTTTACAAGAGAAAAAACTAAGGACGAAATTGTTAATGATATAATTACTATTAAAAAGAAATTAAATGATAAGAAAATTAATATTCCAATAATTGATTCAACAAATAGTGAGTTTGCTGATGATGAAAAACAAATAGAATTATCTAAAATTAAATTGTTACATCGATAAAATAGTATAGCTTTTTATTCTTTTGTATAAAATATTAATAAGTTTATTTAGTAGTAATTACTTTTTGTTTACTAACTAACAATTTTGTTGTATTATATTGCTATAGTAAATTGTAGGTGATAATGTGAAAAATACAAAGATAGTTTTTGTTGATTTAGATGGTACATTGAAAGACAGTTATCAAAAAATTAGTGTCAGAAATAAAATAATTATAGAAAAATTATCAGATATAGGTGTTCAAGTTGTATTTACAACAGGAAGGCCATTGAATTATACAATATCACTTAGCAAACAATTTTCTGCAAGTAATTATGTTATTGCATCAAATGGTGCTGAAATATATAATTATTTTAATAAAAAAGTTATATATAATAGTATAATTTCTAATGAAATTCTTATCAAACTTAGTGAATTAATAAAAAAATACAATCTCTTTTTTATAGCTAATTGTCTACTTAAATCTTATACAAATAAAGATTTTGGAGATCCAGGTAAGAAAATTATAAATTCTCTTGATGATATTTTAAATGAAAAAATTTCTCAATTAATTGTCGAATCCTTTGATATTGAGTCTATGAAAAAATTTAAAAAAGAAATATCTACTATTTCTGGAGTAAAAATTTCTAATAAGTCTAGAAATCCTAAGGATAATAACAAAATTTTGTTTTATGATATAACTAACGTTGATGTATCAAAAGGTAATGCAGTTAAATTTTTGTGTGACTATTTAAAAATAGATATTAATAAAACTATGGCAATAGGAGATTCTGACAATGATATTGAAATGTTACAAGTTTCTAACATTAAGGTTGCTATGAATAATGCCACAGATAATTTAAAGAAAATAGCAAAATTTGTGACTTTATCAAATGATCAAGAAGGTGTCGCTATAGTGTTAGAACGTTTATATGATGAATTAGTTAGACAGGAGTGAAAAAGATGATTGCTATAAAAAAAGAAGATAATAATGAATTGAAAAGAATAATTGATAATATTAGAGCTCTTGGGATTGATATGATTGACAATGCTAAAAGTGGTCATCCTGGAATAGTATTAGGAGCTGCTCCAATTATTGCAACTTTGTATGCAAATCATATTAATATTGATATAGAAAATGATAAATGGATTAACAGAGACAGATTTATTATGTCGGCTGGACATGGATCAGCTCTTTTATATGCAACTTTATTTATGGCAGGTTTTGATATTTCGTTTGATGACTTAAAAAAATTTAGACAATTAGACTCGAATTTACCTGGTCATCCAGAATTAAACGTAACTAAAGGAGTTGATGTTTCAACTGGTCCATTAGGTGAGGGAATTGCTAATAGCGTTGGATTTGCTATTGGTGAATGTTATCTTCGTCAATATTTTAGCAAAGAAATTATTGATTATTATACTTACGTTTTGTGTGGTGATGGTGATTTAATGGAAGGAATTAGTTATGAGGCTTGTTCTTTGGCGGGACTATTGGGGCTAAATAAACTAATTGTGTTGTATGATTCAAATGATGTTACTTTGGATGGGTCATTGAGGTCTTCTTTTAACGAAAATATTAAACAAAGATTTGAAGCAATGAACTGGAATTATTTATTAGTTAGTGATGGTGAAAATACACAATTAATAGATGAAGCTATAAACAAAGCTAAAAATGGTTCTCTTCCTAATAAGCCAACAATTATTGAAATTAAGACAATAATAGGAAAATATAGTAAAAATGAAGGTACCTCATTAGTTCACGGTTCTCCATTAGATGAAAGTGATATTGTTAATATAAAGAATAAACTTGGTGTAAGAGAAATACCATTTACTATATCTTTGGAAGCAAAAAATGATTTTAATAATATGATAGTATCTAGAACACAAGAAAAAATAAATTTGTGGAAAGAAAAAATAAGTACTTTAAGTGATGAATTATCTACTAATTTAAATTTATTATTAAATAATAAGATGCCTATTAAACTAAAAGATATATATTATAGTTTCCCAGAAGATGGTAAAGATGCGACAAGAAATGTATCAGGTAAAATAATAAATTCTATAGCTGATAGTTATCCATTTCTTATTGGAGGAAGTGCTGATGTTTCTAAATCAACTACTGCAAGAATAAATAATACTCTTGATTTTAGTTCTATTACTCCTAGCGGAAGAAATATTAACTTTGGAATAAGGGAGAACGCGATGGCCGCTATAGCTAATGGTTTGGCTTTATCTAATCTTACACCATTTGTTTCTACTTTTTTTACTTTTTCTGATTATTTAAAACCTGGACTTAGAATGACCGCTCTTATGGACTTACCAGTTATCTATGTTTTCACACATGATTCTATTTCAGTTGGGGAAGATGGACCAACTCATCAACCGGTTGAACAACTTGCTTCTCTTAGAGCAATTCCTAATTTTGATACTTATAGACCAGCAGATGCAAATGAAGTTATTGGTACTTATAAAGCAATATTAGAATTACGAAAGCCAGCAGCTATAATTCTTGGGCGTAATAAAGTTCGTATTGAAGATTCCACTAGTAGTACTGAAGTTATTAATGGTGCATATATAGTTAAAAAAGAAATTAAAAACCTAGAAGCTATAATTATTGCTACTGGAGAAGAAGTAGAATTAGCTATTAATGTATATAATAATTTGTTAGAAAAAGGGTATGGTATTAGAGTTGTTAGTATGCCATCTATGTCGCGTTTTGAAAAACAAGATGAAAAATATAAAAGAGAAATTTTACCGGATAATGTCCCAATTTTTGTTGTTGAAGCAGCATCCTCACAATCTTGGTATAAGTATGTAAAAAATAGTGAATACTTGTTTACAATAGATAATTTTGGTTCAAGTGGTAAAAGAGAAGATGTTTTAAGAAAGTATGGATTAACTATTGATAAAATACAAATTAAGATAGAAAATATGATAAAATAGAGCAAAAAAAATTTTTGCTTTTTTTTGACAATTTTTTTATGTATTATTTTATATTATAATATTGGTGATTATATGAGAATATTTTATGCATTTAAAATAAAGGAAGAATTTTATGAACTATATAAAGAAACTCCAAGTGTTCTTTACAGTTTTTTAAATCAGCTTTATCATTTTAAAAAAGAAGATTTAGATTATGGTAACAATTTATTTAAACAAATAGTAAATCATTTTGATAAAGATGAACTGGATAAGAAACTTTTTATTAGACTGCATAATAAAATGAAGTATTGTAAAAAAGGTGATGAACATATCATAAATAATTTGTATCGTGATGAGGTTAGCATTATGAAAATTAAAAAAAGTTATATTGTAATAAATTCTAATAAAAATTGTACGGAATTTTTTGAGTTTTTAAATGATATGGATAAATATATTTTTGTTTGTGATTTTAATAATCATGATTATTTTTATATTAACCAATTAAAAGTACTTGTATAATTTTAGTATTTTTAGTATATTATGTACAGGAGATGATAAGATGGAATTATTTTTGGACATATTAAAAGTTATAGGTATACTTATTGTTGGTGCAATAATTGGTTTTTTTATAGCTAAAAAATATATGATGAAATATTTAAAGAAAAATCCTCCAATAAATGAGGAAATGATTAAAGCTTTAATGATGCAAATGGGAAGAACTCCTTCGCAAAAGCAAGTTAATCAAATGATGAAGCAAATGGAAAAATATATGTAATATATTTTTTTATTTTGTAGTATTTGTAATTAAAAACATTTGACTATAAGGATATTTTATGATATTATCTATATGTTTGTAGCCTCTATAGCTCAAACCGCATTGAAAAGGTTTAAACTTTATGTACCTTAAGAGCGAGTCAGAATTATTAAAAGGAGGAACGTATGAAAGCAGTTATCAAAGTTGGTGGAAAGCAAGTTTTAGCATCTTTAGGTGATACTATTTATGTTGAAAAAATTAATGGAAATGTTGGCGATACAGTTAGATTTAACGAAGTATTAATGCTTGATACTAAGGTAGGAAATCCTTATGTTAATGGTGCTGTTGTTGAAGGTAAAATTGAAAAGCATGGTAAACAAAAGAAAATTTTAGTTTTCAAATATAAACAAAAAGATCGTGCTAATCGTCGTACACATGGACATAGACAACCTTATACAAAAGTAACTATTACTAAAATTGAAGGATAATAATGATTAAAGTTAAAATATCATATAAAGATACTTTAATAAAACAAATAATTATTACAGGGCATGCATGTTATTCTGAATATGGAAAGGATATTGTGTGTAGTGCTGTTTCAAGCATTGTTACAACAACAGTTAATGCTATTTTAATGTTTGATGATAATTATATTTGCTATTTAAGTATGAAAGATAAATTTGTTATTGATATAAAAGTTAATAATGAAATTGTCGATAAAATTATTATAAATATGATAAATATGTTAAATGAAATAGAAAAAGATTATCCTAAAAATATTAAAATTAGAAAGGAGAACTTATGAATATGTTAAAGTTAGATTTACAATTATTTGCGCATCATAAAGGGCAAGGATCAACTTCTAATGGTCGTGATTCTGCTGGACGTAGATTAGGTGCTAAAGCTAGTGATGGAGAATTTGTTACAGCTGGTTCTATTTTATATCGTCAAAGAGGAACTAAAATTCATCCTGGAGTAAATGTTAAAAAAGGTAGCGATGATACTTTATATACAACTATCGATGGTGTAGTTAAATATGAACGTTTAGGTAGAGATGGTAAAAAAGTAAGCTGCTATCCAGTTGAAATGTAATAATAGAAAATAGCTTTAAGCTATTTTTTATTTTTAATTATTTTATGCTATAATAATCTAATAGGTGATTTTATGAGTATTTTAGTTAGTGATTATGATGGTACTTTTGATAGAAAAAAGTCTGATATTAAGATAAACTGTCAGTCTATTGCTTCTTTTATAAAGGAAGGGAATATATTTGTATTATCAAGTGGAAGAAGTTATAATTCTTTGTTAAGTGAGGTTTATAATCATAATATTCCTTATAATTTTTTAGCAACATGCGATGGTAGTTATTTGTATGATTCTAATGGAACTTTATTATTTTCTCATAGTATGAATCATGATGTTATTTCTAAGGCAATAGCACTTTGTGAAAAAAGTAAATGTAAAAGAATAGATTTTGCTTATACAAAAGATTATTCTTCATATTATATTTCAGATGAAAATATTAGTTGTTTAGCATTAGTTATTGATGAAAAAGATATTACTTCGGATTTTTTTCATCAATTTTATCAATTAAAAGAGAATAATCCTTTTTATGATTACAGTTATTATGGTTATAATGGTTTATTTTATTTTATGGTTAAGTGTAAAGGTTTATCAAAGAGTAGTCCTATTAATTTTTTGAGAAATAAGTTATCAATTTCTACAAATGAGATTTATACTATTGGTGATAATTTAAATGATTTAGAAATGATTAATGATTTTAATGGTTTTGTTATTAGTGATAATGAAATGTTACAAAAGGTATCTTTAGGAAGATATGATTCGGTACATGATTTAACAAAGGATATTTTAAATAGAAAGGTTAAAAGGAGGTAATAAAATGTTTGTAGATGAAGTTTTATTACATGTTGAAGCAGGAAGAGGCGGGGATGGTTGTCTTGCATTTAGACGTGAAAAGTATATTCCTATGGGAGGACCATTTGGTGGAAATGGTGGTAAAGGTTCTGATATAAAATTTATTGTGGATGAAGGATTACATACTTTAATTGATTTACGTTATATGAAAGTAGTTAAAGGTAAAAAAGGTGAAAATGGATCGGGAAAAAATCAAAATGGCTCAAATGCTGAAGATGTGATTGTAAGGGTACCTCAAGGTACAGTTATTACTGATAATGATACTGGATTAGTTTTAGCAGATTTAAAAAATAAAAATGATGAAGTTATCGTAGCATATGGTGGTAGAGGAGGTAGAGGTAATACTGCTTTTAAGACTCAAAGTAATCCTGCTCCTAATTTTGCTGAAAACGGAGAACCTGGCGAAGAAAGAAATTTAAAAGTTGAATTAAAGCTTTTAGCTGATGTTGGACTTGTAGGATTACCTAGTGTTGGAAAAAGTACGATTATTTCTATGGTTTCAAGAGCTAAACCTAAAATAGCGGCCTATCATTTTACAACACTTACTCCTAATTTAGGAGTAGTTAAAGCAAAAAACAATAAAAGCTTTGTTATAGCAGATCTTCCAGGATTAATTGAAGGAGCTTCAAAAGGAGAAGGATTAGGAGATAAATTTTTAAAGCACATTGAAAGGACTAGAATTATAGCGCATGTTATAGATATGAGCGGTTCAGAAGGAAGAAATCCTTATGAAGATTATTTAGTTATAAAAAATGAATTAAAACAATTTAATGAAAATTTATTAAAACGACCAGAAATAATAATTGCTAATAAGATGGATATTGAAAAAGCTAAAGATAACCTAAAAGAATTTAAGAAAAAAGTAAAAAATGTTAAAATCTTTGAAGTAAGTGCTATTGTTAATGATGGTTTAGATTTAGTTATGGAAAATATTGCAGATTTATTAGATAAACTTCCAAAAGAAGATTTATATGAAGAAGAAAAATTTGAATCATATATATTATATAAGTTCAAAAAAGAAGAACCATATACAATAACTAAAGAAAATGATATTTGGGTTATTAAAGGGAAAGAAATTGAAAAATTATTAAAAATGACTAAATTCAATACGGATGAAGCAGTTGTCCGTTTTGCAAATAAATTGCGAAAAATGGGAATTGATAAAAAGCTTATTGAATTAGGTGCCCAAGTTGGAGATAAAATTAGAATTTTAGATTATGAATTTGAATTTAAATAATTGCAAAATTGAATAATTTTATTTCTTATGTATTAACTATTGCATTTATAACATTTTTAATTTATTATATAACTTTTGCAAAGGGGGGGAATATTAAATGAGTTTTAACAATAAAATTTTTTTTAATGAAGATATAAAAATGTTACAAAACTTATCTTTCGATGAACAAATAAAATTAATTAAAGAATATCAACAAGGATCAAAAGAAGCTAGGGATGCTTTAATAGAATTTAATATAAGATATGTTATATTTGCAGTTAAAAATAAATTTCAAATTAATGATTGTGATATTGAAGACTTAATAAATATTGGCATAATTGGTTTAATAAAAGGTATAAATACATATAAATTAGAAAAAGGTGTAAAACCAATTACATATTTTTCAAGATGTGTAGATAACGAAATATTAATGTTCTTAAGAAAAAATAATCCAAACAAACATATAGGTAAAAGTTTAGATGAGCAAATTTTGGATGTGGACTACAATTACAATATTACTTTAAAAGATTTATTGGCTGATGATACTGATTTTGAAGAAGATTTTTTGAATTCACAAGTTCAAAATCAAGCATTTGAGTTATTGAAAAATATGCTAGAGCAAATTCCAGAAAAACATCAAGAAGCCGTTAAATTATATTTTGGATTTTATGGAAAAAGATATAGGCAAGAAGAAATTGCTAGTAAATTAGGCGTATCTCAGTCTTACATATCACGTTTAGTAAAAAAATCTACAAAACTTATAAAGCAAAAATTTGAAGGCATTGGAGTCTTCTCATATAGTGATTTAGAAAATTTAGATTATTCTTTATTAGATCAATCAATAGGACCATTTGTTTCAAACGATAAAACTAGTAGCGAACAAATAGAACATAATGATGATATAGTAAGCAATTCTAAAAGCCTATCAAAAAAATTAGTACCTAAAAAATAAAGTTTATAATGACTTTATTTTTTATTTATGCTAAAATTTCTATAGGTGATTGCAAATGAAAAATAGAAGTGAATTAAGAGAAATAGCAATGAAAGTGTTATATCAAATATATATTTATCAAAATAGTAATTCTACTTATGATATTAATAACCTTATAAAAGAACAATTAGAAGTTGAAAATGATTTTGTTAATAGTCTTGTAAATAATATTATAAAAAATCAGAATAAAATTTCTAATATGGCAAATAAATATCTTAATGATTGGAATATTGATAGGTTAAGTAAAGTAGATAAAGCAATTCTTAGCATTGGAATATATGAGCTTTTATATACAGATACTCCTAGTGTTGTTGCAATAAATGAAGCAGTTGAGTTATCAAAAAAATATAGCGACGAAAAAGTAGTTAAAATGATTAATGCTACATTAGATAAAATTTATCATAATGAGGAAATAAATGAATAATAATTATATTACTGTAACTCAGCTTACTAAATATATAAAATATCGTTTAGACAATGATCAAAATTTGATGAAAGTTTATCTTAAAGGTGAAATATCAAATTTTAAGGCCCATAGTAGAGGACATTTATATTTTACTATTAAAGATGAAAATACTAGGATTAATGCTATTATGTTTAGTACATATGCTTCTAAATTAAATATAGTTCCTTTGGATGGAATGAAGGTATTAGTAACTGGTAAAATAAGTGTTTATGAACCAAGTGGTAATTATCAAATATATGTTGAGTCATTAGAAGAAGATGGTGTTGGTAATCTTTATATTGCTTTTGAAGAATTAAAGAAAAAATTAGAAAAAGAAGGACTTTTTGATAAGTCTAAGAAGAAAAAAATTCCTTTAATACCACAAAAAATCGGAATAATAACTGCTCCTACAGGTGCCGCTATAAAGGACATTTTATCAACTATAAAAAGAAGATGGCCCCTTGCAGAAACCATTCTTTTTCCGTCACTTGTTCAAGGAAAAGAAGCTGCTAATGATATTGTAAGAAATATAGAGCTTTCTAAAAATTATGATTTAGATGTTTTAATTATTGGACGTGGTGGTGGATCAATCGAAGATTTATGGTGTTTTAATGAAGAAATAGTTGCACGAGCAATATTTAATTTAGATACACCGGTTATTTCTGCTGTTGGACATGAAATAGATTTTACTATTTGTGATTTTGTTGCTGATTTACGAGCACCAACTCCTACAGGTGCTGCAGAACTTGCTGTTCCTAATATAAATGATATTATTAATTTTTTAACACAGTTAAAAATTAGATCTATTAATTCGATAAATAACATTTTAGATTTAAAAAAGAAAAATTTATTAAATTTAAAAAATAATTATATTTTAAAAAATCCTTTAACAATTTATCAGGTTAAAGAAGAAAAATATGATAATTTATTAAATAGACTCACAAATGTTCAAAAAAATATTTTAAATATTAATAGTAATAGGTTAATTCTTTTAAAGAATAATTTAGATAAGGCAATTTTAAATACTTTAAAAGAAAAAAAACATAAATATGTAAATATTATAAGTAAATTGGAAGTATTAAATCCTCTTTTAACAATAAAAAGAGGTTATTCAATTGTAAAAAAAGAAAATAAAATAGTTAGTAGTAAAAAAAATCTAAAGAAAAAAGATCACTTAGATATAGAGCTTTCTGATGGAAAGATTGAAGTTGAAGTGATTTAATGGAGGTAAAAAATGGCAGTAAATACTAATTTTGAAGAATCTATTAAAAATCTTGAATTAATTGTCAAAGATTTAGAAAATGGAAATGTTCCATTGGATGATGCAATAAATAAATTTAATGAGGCTATGAATTTAGTCAAAATATGTGACGAAAAATTAAAAAATGCTGAAGAAAATGTTAATAAGATTTTAAGTGAGAATGGGAAATTAGAAGACTTTTCAATAGAAAATGACTAATTTTTTCTAATAATTTCCAAGTTTATTTTATTAAAAAATAATAATAATAATAATGTAGTTTTATTAAAAGGAGATGAATTCATGAATTTTAAGAAAAAACTACTATTATTGTTCTCTTTTTTAATTATATTTATTCCTACTAATATATTAGCATATTCTGATAAGGTTATTTTAGGTGGAAATAATATTGGAATAACTGTTAATACAAAAGAAATAGAAGTTGTAGGTTTTTACAAAGTAGATGGAAAGTATACTGCAAAAGACATGGGAATAAAAATTGGTGATAAAATAACACATATTGAAAATGTTCAAATAAGTAGTATCAATGAAATGGTTGAACTTATAAATGAAAAAATGAAAAATGATTCTGTAAATATAACTGTTCTTCGTAATAGTGAATATTTAAATTTCAAATTAAATTTAGTTAAAGAAAATAATACATATAAAACAGGTCTTTATATAAAAGATCAGATTACTGGTATCGGAACTTTAACTTATATTGATCCTGACAGTAAAATATATGGTGCCTTAGGACATGAAATAACTAGTTCAACTAATAATATAGTAGAAATTACTGATGGAAAAATATTTAAAGCTGAAATAACCGGAAATACTAAAAGTACAATAACTACTACTGGTGAAAAGAATGCTATATTCGATTCAAGTAAAGTTTATGGTACTATTAGTGAAAATACTACAAAGGGAATTTATGGTACTTATACTGAAACTATAAATACAGATGATTTAATTAATATAGCAGAACCCAATGAAGTAAAACTTGGTAAAGCTTATATCTATACAGTATTACAAGGAAATAAAATAGAAAAATTTGAGATAAATATTTTAAAGATAAATAAAGATACTGTTACTAAAAATATTTTATTTGAAATTACAGATCAAAAGTTAATTGATAAAACTAATGGTGTTATTAAAGGAATGAGTGGTAGTCCAATTGTTCAAAATGATAAGTTAGTTGGAGCAGTTACTCATGCTATTGTGAATGACAATAATAAAGGTTATGGAATATTTATAACTACAATGTTAAAAGAAGGAGAAAATTAAGAGACCTTAAGTCTCTTTTATATTGCATAAAATTGACAATTAGTACTATATATGTTAATATTTTAATATACTTTAGGAAGGAGTATGATTGGTTTGAGGAAAAAAATTTTACCTCAGGTATTTGGTTGGATGTTTTTAGGATTATTAATTACATTTGTTTCAGCATATGTTGTATCAATTAATACTAATATGTTAATTAATATATATTCCGGAGGTTTTTATTGGATTTTTGTAATTGTAGAATTAATTCTTGCTGGTGTTTTATCGATTAGAATTGGGAAAATGAAAGGTATTACAGCAACATGTTTATATTTGTTTTATACATTTTTAACTGGATTAACACTTTCATTAATTTTTGTGGCGTATGAAATGGCATCGATAATAGTGGTTTTTTTAGTTACTGCATTATTATTTGGTATATTTGCATTAATAGGAAAATTTACAAAGATAGATTTATCTAAGTTTGGTATTTATCTTTTTATGGGGCTAGTAGGTATTTTAATTTTATATTTAATTAATATTTTTATAGCAAATGATACTATAGACATGATTGGATGTATTCTTGGCATAATAATATTTTTAGGATATGTTGCATATGACATTCAGCGTATTTTAAGAAGTGAAGGTACATTAGAAAATAGGAATTTAGCAATTATTGGAGCTTTTTCTTTATATTTAGATTTTATAAATATTTTTATTGATTTGTTAAATCTTTTTGGTAATTCTAAGGATTAAAGCGTTAATTATATTATTAAAACTGTATGATAATACAGTTTTTTAATTTTTTTAAAAAAAATTAGCAGTCATATATTGACAAGTGCTAAGCATAATATTATAATGTATCTAGCACTGTAAAAAAAGAAGTGCTAGGAGGTGTTTTGTGTTAACAGATAGACAAAATGAAATCTTGAAACTTATCGTCTTAGAATATATTAATCTTGCTAAACCTGTTAGTTCTAATTTGATTTGCGATAGATTAAAATGTTCTAGTGCTACAGTTAGAAGCGAAATGGCTGAGTTAGAAGAGTTAGGATTACTAGAGAAAACGCATACATCAAGCGGAAGAGTTCCTAGCGAAAAAGGTTATAGATATTATGTAGATAATTTGATGAAACTTAAAGAAATAAGTGCTGAAGATATGTTGAAATTGAAATTGATATTTAACAATACGCAGTTAGAGTTATCAGATTGCCTTAAAAAAAGTTTAGAGATTGTATCTGATATTACAAGTTATACTTCAGTAGTTCTTGGAACTAAATCCCATGATAATACTTTAAAAGAAGTTAATATTGTTCCTTTAACGGATAATTCTATGACTGTAATTGTAATTACTGATAAAGGTTTTGTTGAACATAAAACTATTAATGTTCAAGGAATAAGTTTAGATGAAATAAAGAAAACTGTTAATTTGATAAACAATTTAATTGTTGGAACACCTATAGATGAAGTATCATCAAAATTAGAATTTGAAGTTAAACCGATTATTGGCAATTATGTAAAAGAACATGAACGACTTTATAATGTTTTTTATAATGTATTTACTAATTTTACGACAACTAATGTTGATGTTGTAGGAAAGAAAAACATTTTAAAACTTCCAGAGTTCAGCAATGTGGAAAAAGTGAGAAACATAATGGATAAGTTAGATGATAGTAATATTGAAAGCATTGTGGAAAATGGTGATGACAATAATATAAAAATTTATATTGGTAAAGAGAGTAATATTGATGATGATATGACAATGATTAAGACGAAATATAAAACTGATAAAGAAGAAGGTACGATTGCTATTATCGGTCCAAAACGTATGGAATATGATAGAGTTGTTAATTTATTAGAGTTTATTAAAAATAATATTGAAAATAAATAAGGAGATAATATGGAAGATAATAACAAAAAGGAAGATGAATTAAAGAATGAAAATAACGTTCCTAGTTCTGATAATGCAGATAATTCTAATGAATGTGTTTGCAATAAAGGAAATGATTGTTCTTGTAAAGACGATGAATTAAAAAAATTGAAAGACACCATTATAGAAATGGAAAATAAATTGAAATATAATCAGGCAGAACTTATAAATTATAGAAAAAGAAAAGATGAAGAGACTGCTAATATGTTGAAATATGCTAATCAAGATTTAATATTGGAATTAATTCCAATAGCTGATAATTTTGAAAGAGCAATAAAACTTGATGATTATAATTTGAATGATGAATTGTCAAAATTTTTAGCTGGTTTCAAGATTCTATATTCGCATTTAATAGAAACATTAAAAAAGTTTGGAGTAGAGGAAATTGAAACAGTTGATAAACCTTTTGATCCAAAATTACATGAAGCATTAATGGTAGGAAATGACAAAGAAAAACCAGATGATGTTGTAATTGAATGTTTGCTAAAAGGTTATACTTTAAAAGGAAAAGTTATAAGACCTGCAAAGGTCATGGTAAATAAATTAGACTAAGAAAGGATTTGATATATATGAGTAAAATAATAGGTATTGATTTAGGTACAACAAATAGTTGTGTTGCTGTATTAGAGGGTGGAGAAGCAAAGGTAATTCCAAATCCCGAAGGAGGAAGAACTACGCCTTCAGTAGTTGCTTTTAAAAAAGGAGAAAGAATAGTAGGTGATGCTGCAAAGCGTCAAGCTATTACTAATCCTAATACTGTATCTTCTATTAAGAGATTAATGGGTACAAATAAGAAAGTAGAACTTGAAGATAAGAAATATTCACCAGAAGAAATTTCTGCTATGATATTAAGTTATATAAAAGAATATGCTGAAAGTTATCTTGGTGAAAAAGTTACTAAGGCTGTTATAACAGTTCCAGCATACTTTAATGATTCTCAACGTCAAGCAACTAAAAATGCTGGTAAAATTGCCGGTTTAGAAGTTGAGCGTATTATTAACGAACCGACTGCTGCCGCTTTGGCATATGGTCTTGATAAGCAAGAAAACACACATACTGTTTTAGTTTATGATTTAGGAGGAGGTACATTTGATGTATCAGTAATGGAACTAGGTGATGGTGTTTTTGAAGTAAAAGCTACAGCTGGTAATAACCATTTAGGTGGTGATGATTTTGATCAAAGAATTATGGATTATTTGATTAGCGAATTTAAAAAAGAAAACAAGGTTGATTTGTCAAAAGATAAAATGGCAATGCAACGTTTAAAAGAAGTTGCTGAAAAAGCTAAAAAAGATTTATCTGGTATGACATCTACACAAATATCTGCGCCATTTATATCACAAGGTGAAGATGGACCACTACATTTGGATATGACACTTACACGTGCTAAATTCGAAGACTTAATTAGTGATTTAGTAGAATCAACACTTGATCCCGTTCGTCAAGCTATAAAAGATGCTAAAATTAAAAAATCTGATATAGATAAAGTTTTATTAGTCGGTGGATCAACTCGTATACCAATGGTTCAAGAATTAATTAAGAAAGAACTTGGTAAAGAGCCATCTCGTGAAGTTAATCCAGATGAAGTAGTAGCAATGGGTGCTGCAATTCAAGGAGGTGTGTTAACTGGTGAAGTTAATGATATCGTATTACTTGATGTTACACCTTTATCATTAGGATTAGAGACACTTGGTGGAATAATGACTGTTTTAATTCCAAAGAATACGACTATTCCTACTAGTAAAAAGCAAGTATTTTCAACAGCCGCTGATAATCAACCAGCTGTAGATATTCACGTATTACAAGGTGAAAGACAAATGGCTGCTGATAATAAAACATTAGGTAATTTCCAATTAACAGGAATTCCAGCAGCACCACGTGGTGTTCCACAAATCGAAGTAACTTTTGATATTGATGCTAATGGTATTGTTAATGTTAAAGCAAAGGATCTTGGAACGAATAAAGAGCAAGCAATTACTATTACTGCAAGTACTAATTTAAGCGATGAAGAAATAGAAAAAATGGTAAAAGAAGCTGAAGCTAATAAAGAAGAAGATAAAAAACGTAAAGAAGCAGCAGAATTAAAAAATGATGCTGAGCAATTAGTATTCCAAACTGAAAAATCATTGAAAGATTTGGGAGATAAGGTAGATAAAAAAGAAAAGGAAGAAGCAGAAGATTTAATTAAAGATGTAAAAGATGCTCTTGAGAAAAATGATATTGACGAAATAAAAGAGAAAAAAGAAAAGCTTGAAGAAAAAGCAATGGCATTAGCAACTAAAGTATATGAAAATATTCAAAAAGAAAATGCTAATACTGAAAATAATGCTGATGAAGATAATAAGAAAAATAAAAAAGATGATGATGTAACTGAGGCTGAATACGAAGAAAAATAATTGTGAAGGAGTTCTAGTTTTATCTAGAACTTTACTTCTATAAAGGAGAAAATATGAATAAAATAAAAGCTAGAAGTGAAGTAGATAATAAGTATAAATGGGATTTATCTTTAATATATAGTGGGTTAGAAGAATTTGATAGTGATTATAAGAAAGTTGAAAGTAAGTTAAACAAATTAGCTGATTATGAAAATACAATGTTAAATAATGCTAAAGATTTATATACTACTACGACAGAAATATTAAAAAATTCTAGAATTATCGAAAAAATGTATGTCTATGCCCATCTTACATACAATGAAGATATTACTAAATCTTCTTCAATTGAACTTTTAAATAAAATAGAAAATCTAAACATTAAGTTTAGTCAAACCGTTTCGTATTATGATTCTAAGTTATTAAGCTTAGATTATGATGTAATAGAGAAAATGTATGAGGAGTATCCAAAATTAAAAGAATATGAAACTTATTTTAATAAGAGTTTTCGTTATAAAAAATATATGTTAAGTGAAGTAGAAGAAAAATTATTAGCAAAAATGCAAAAAGCTATTGCAGATAATGAGACAATTTTTTCTAATTTGACTGATTCAGATATTGATTTTGGTTATATTACAGATGAAGATGGTAATAAAGTAGAACTTACTAATACTAATTTTTCTTTATTTATTAAATCTAAGGATAGACGCGTAAGACAAGAAGCCTTTACAACTCTTTATGGCGTTTATAAACAATATAAAACAACTCTTTCTAATTGTTTAGAAAAAGAGATTAAAACAGTAGCAACATTAGAAAAGATAAGAGGATATAAAAGCAGTTTAGATGCTGCTATGTATTCTAATGAACTACCAATTAAAGTATTTGACTCTTTGATAGAAAGTGTTAGTAATGGTTTAGAACCACTATATAAATATTTTAGAATAAAAAAAGAAATTTTAAATATTAAAGATTTTCATATTTATGATACATATGCAAATTTAATTGAAAAGTATGATAAAAAATATAGTTATGAAGATGCACAAAAAATTATTAAAGACGTCTTAAAAGTTTTTGGTAGCGAGTATTCTTCATATGTGGATAAGGCTTTTTCAGAACATTGGATTGATGTTATGCCAAATAAAGGCAAAACAGGTGGAGCTTTTTCTGGTGGTGGATATGATACTAAACCATATATTTTAACTAACTTTCAAGAAGAGTTTAATGATGTATCTACGTTAATTCATGAAATTGGACATTCAATACATAGTTATTATTCAAGGAATAACAATCCTTATGTATATAATCAATATTCAATTGTAGTAGCAGAAGTTGCGTCGACTGTTAATGAACTATTATTAGCTAGATATATAATTGATAATTCTAAAGATATTGAAGAAAAGCTTTATGTTATGGATAGACTTATGAGTTTGTTTAAAGCTACTATATATAGACAAACTATGTATGAGGAATTTGAAAGATTTTTATATGAAAAAGTAGAAAAAGAAGAAAGTCTTACTTCTGATATTATGTGTGATGAATTTTATAAATTAAATCAAAAATATTTTGGTAATGACGTAATTATAGATGATGAAATTAAATATGAATGGGAAAGAATGCCTCATTTATACTATAATTTTTACATGTATAAATATGCAACTGGTTTATCAGCGGCTTGTTATATTGTTAATTCTATTTTATCTGGTAAAAAAGATGCTGTTAAAAATTATATTGAATTTTTAAAGCAAGGAGGAAGAATTGCTCCAAATGAACAATTGAAAATTACTGGTGTGGATTTAACGAAAAAAGAAATATGCGATAATGCTATAAAAATGTTTTCTGATATAGTAGATAAGTTTGAAAAAACTTATAATGAGTATAAAAGAAGTGGTGGAGGAAATGAGTAAAAAAGATTATTACGAAGTCTTAGGTGTGTCTAAAGATGCAACTGAGGCTGAAATTAAAAGTGCATTTAGAAAATTAGCTAAAAAATATCATCCTGATGTTTCGAAGGAAGCTAATGCTGAAGAAAAATTTAAAGAAATTCAGGAAGCTTATGCCGTTTTGTCTGATGATGCAAAACGTAAACAATATGATCAATTTGGTCATGCTGCCTTTGAAAATGCATCTGGTGGTTATGGTGGTGGCTTTGATGCCTCTGGGTTTGATTTTAGTGATATTTTTGATAGTATTTTTGGTTCTGGTTTTGGTTTCGGTGGTTCAACTAGAAGTAGTTCTACAACTAGAGCAAGAGATGGTAGCGACCGTTTAATGCGTATAAATTTATCTTTTGAGGAAGCAGTATTTGGCTGCGAAAAAGATTTAAAATTGAATGTTAGCGAGGTTTGCGATGAGTGCCATGGAAAAGGGGGATTTGAAGAGACAACGTGTTCAATGTGCCATGGTAGTGGAACAATAACAACAGAACAAAGAACTTTGTTTGGAACTTTTATGTCAAAAACAACTTGTAGTAAATGTCACGGAAAAGGTAAAAGTTACAAAGAAACATGTTCTAGTTGTCATGGAAGTGGAGTAGTTACTAAGAACAAAACAATAACTGTTAGTATTCCTAAAGGAGTAGATACTGGCAATAGATTAAGATTATCTGGAAAAGGTGAAGCTGGTATTAATGGCGGAGCTAATGGAGATTTGTATTTAGAGTTTGTTGTTTCTGAACATGATTTTTATCAACGTGATGGAGATGATCTTTATTTAAAGGTACCAATTACAATTACAGAAGCTGTTTTAGGATGTAAAAAAGAAATTCCTACGATATATGGTAATATTAAGTTATCTATTCCAGCTGGAAGTAATAGTGGTGACAAACAAAGAATAAAGGGTAAAGGCGTTGATAATGAATCAGCTAGAACTAAAGGTGATATGTATATTATATTAGATGTTAGAATTCCTAAAAAATTATCTAGGGATCAAAAACGTTTGTTTGAGTCACTTAATGATACAGATTTAACTGATAGTAAAGTTGATTCTTTTGATAAATTTACAAGATATAATGATTAGAGATGAAATTTTTCATCTTTTTTTATTATTAAATTGAATTTATTTGATTTTTGTGGTATAATCTACACTATTCAAAAGGGGAATTTCTATGGAAAAAGCAAAAATTAAAAACTTAAATGTGAAAAAAAAGTTATTGTTACTGTTGTTAACTTCAACTTTAGTTTTTCATGCAGAAATAGGTAATAAAAAATTAAAAGTAAGTGCAGATGACACTGAACAATTTATAATGAGAAATGACTATGTTACTACAATTGATAGTGTAAATTTGAGAAATGATGATAGTTTATTTGGTGAAATTATATGTACAATTAACGATAATGTTCAATTAAAACGAATATTATCAGCAAATGATAACTGGAATTTAGTTATTTATAATGATAAATTAGGATTTGTTCAAGGAGATTTTATAAAATTTTCTAATGACTCTAATGATGAATTATTAATAGAAAATAAAGATGGATTTGTTATAGCTAATACTGGTATTAATTTAAGATTAGGACCTAGTACCAATGATAAAATAATCGGTGGTATAGCTAATGGTTGTATTGCCGAAGTAATTGGAAAAACTAACGATAATTGGTATTTAGTTTCTTATAATGGACAAATTGGTTATGTTTCTTCTGAGTTTGTTGATTATAAAGAAAATATTAATTTTAATAACAATTCTGATGGAAAACTTTATGGTTATGTTACTACCAATGTTAATTTTAGAATTGATCCAACAGTTAATTCTGATAAAATAGAAACAATTAATAAAGATGAAAAATTTGAAATATTATCACAGGAAGATAATGGTTGGTTTAAAATTATATATAATGATCAGACTGGATATATAAGTGATAAATATGTAACTTTTAATCCAGAAGATGGTTATCGTGATGATTTTTTTAAAGTTGTATATGCAACAGATCAAATCGAATTAAAAAATGAGCAAAATAATAATTCATTTCCACTTTATGAAATTAGTAAATATGAAACATGTGAAGTATTAGCAGATTTTGGTGATCAGTATTTAGTTAGAGCAAATAATTGTATTGGTTATATTCCTAAAAATAAAACTAAAGACTTAGATAATATTTTTGTTGTTGTAGATATTAGTTCTCAAAAATTAACACTCTATAATAATAATCAAATAATTTTGGAAACTGATATTGTAACTGGAACAAAATGGCAATATGATACTCCTACAGGTATTTATAGTATTAGGAAAAAAGAAACAGATACTTATTTGAGTGGTGAAGATTATTATGTTCATATTGACTATTGGATGCCTTTTAATAATGGTATTGGATTACATGATGCTGATTGGAGAAATAAGTTTGGTGGAACAATCTATCAAAATAACGGTAGTCATGGTTGTGTAAATATACCAGAACAATATGCTGATGATATATATTATAGTGTTGAAAAAGGAACAAAAGTATTAGTACAAAAATAATTGTTTTTTATATAAATATATAATAGTTGTATATTAATTTTTTATTATATATGTTATAATTTGATTGAAAATTTACAAAAGGTAATTTTATATTTTAAACATTAAGATAAAATTTGTAAAAGGCTGGTGGATCTTATGGGAAATTATGTTAATAATGATTGTAATAATGATAAAAAAATTAGTGATAATGATAATAGTATTGAATCTTTAAAAGTTGAAACGCAAGAATTTCAACATCTTAATTTAATTGAACTTCGTAAATTAGCAATTGAAGAATTAGTGAAATACTATTCTGAATTTCGAAAATATGAATATAAAAATGGAAAGAGACTAGAAGGTATAAATTTAAGAAAAAAAATTCATTTTCTTATATCAGCTATTTTGAAGATTGATCAATTAATGTCTAAAGAAAAAATTCACATTATAAATGATTTACATAATTCTAATAATGATAGGCCAAAAATTTATGCGTGCACACATATAGGTGGAAATGATATTCAAAGAAGTTTTCAAGTTATAAAAGATCCTGCTTATTTAATGTTAGGGGATCCAGGAATACTTTATAGAAAATTTATTTATCTAGGATTAAAAATGAATGGTGTTATTCCATTAGAAACAACTGATAAAGAAGATAGAAAAATAGCTTATAATCGTGCGATAGAACTTTTAAATAACGGAGGTAATTTATTAATTTATCCTGAAGGTGCTTGGAATGTTTCACCAAATCTAGTAGTTATGAAAATTTTCAATGGCACAGTTCGCATGGCCAAAGAAACTGGAGCAGAAATAATTCCAATTGCTATTGAACAATATGGTAATGATTTTTATTTTAATATCGGTGAGAACTATACAATTCCTAATGATACTACTAAGAGCATTACAGAATTAAATAATGAATTAAGAGATAAGCTAGCTACTTTAAAATGGGATATTATATGTTGTCAACCAGAATTAAGTCGTGATAGTATTAGTGACGATTATTTACAAGAATTTCAAGATGAGATTGTAAATAGGTGCAATTATGGCTATGGATTTTCATTAGAAGATGCTATTAGTGAAAGTTTTCATGACAAAAACATAGCAACCGAGGAAGATGTTTTTTCTTTTCTTTGTAATTTAGATATTGGTAAACATAATGCTTTTTTGGCAAAGGATAAAATGAAATTTAAACAAAAAATAAAATCTAAAACTAAATAGATGATTTAAAATAGAAGGAGAATTTGTTTATGGGTGCTTTATTACTTCCAATTGTCGGTTTATTGATTATTGTTACTCTTTCTTTTATATTTTTTTCGAAAAAACATATTATTAATAAAGAAGTTAATATATATTCAAAATTATTAGTTCTTAATATTATATTTATTATAGTTGGTTTAATTGCTTTTGCTGTTGCAAAATTAACAAATAGTTTAGTTATAGTAAAATACCTTCAAAAATTGTATATGTGTATTTTAATAATTATGGACTATTTTTCTATTAAATATTGTTTTGCTACTTTTAATATAGATATTAAAAAATTAAAAATAATTCGTTTTTTCTTTCAGTTGTTAACTTCAATTTCTATTATTTTAATTATTATTTTACCTTTAAATGTTATATATTATGATAATGTTTTAGATGGTGAAGGTTTATCATATAATATTACTATTATTTATTCAATAATTACTTTTTTAACATTTATTATTTTAAGCTTGTATTTAATGATAAAGCATGATAGTATTACTAAATTATATCCATTTTTGATTCTAATAGTACTATATTTTTTGAGCTTTTACTTACGAAGATTCTATCCTGAATTGATTTTTGAAGGTTTTTTTTATTCTTATATTTTATGGCTAATGTATCATACAATTGAAAATCCTGATATTAAAATGATTGCAGAATTAAATATAGCAAAAAACAATGCTGAAAAAGCTAATATGGCTAAATCATATTTTTTATCTAGTATGTCACATGAGATAAGAACGCCTTTAAATGCTATTGTTGGATTGTCCGAGGATATAGCATTAAATGAAAACTGTCCAGATGATATAAAAGAAGATTTAAGTGACATTGTAGCTGCTTCTCATACTTTACTTGAAATTGTTGGTAATATAATAGATATTAATAAAATAGAGTCCGACAAAATGGAAATAATAGAAGTTCCATATAATTTAAAAAAAGAAGTTGAAGCACTAACAAGACTAAATTCAGTTAGAATTGGTGATAAACCTTTAGAATTAAAAACCAATTTTGCTGAAGATATTCCATATGAATTAATTGGCGATAAATCTCATATTAAAGAAATTATTAATAACTTACTTAGTAACGCAATTAAATACACAGATAATGGAATAGTTGAATTAACTGTTAAATGTATAAATCAAAATAATATATGTAATTTAATTATTAGCTGTAAAGATACTGGTCGAGGAATTAAATCAGAAAATATAAATAAATTATTTAATAAATTTGAAAGGCTAGATACTGAAATAAATACTAATATTGAAGGTACAGGACTTGGTCTTGCTATTACAAAAAAATTGGTAGAACTTATGGGTGGAAAAATCAATGTTGAGTCACAATTTGGAAAAGGTTCAATATTTGTAGTTCAATTACCACAAAGAATAGGATGCATTTCAAGATCAATTACTGATACTCAAATAATAAGAACTTCAAAAATTTATGAGAAGTTTAATAGTAAAAATGTAGATTATACAAATATGTCAATACTAATAGTTGATGATAATAAATTAAATGTCAAAGTTGCTAGAAGAAATATTGAACCATTAAAATTTAAAATTGTAGATGAATGTTATAATGGTCAAGAATGTTTAAGCCTTATTAAAAATGGTAAAAAATATGATATCATTTTAATGGATATAATGATGCCTATTATGGGAGGTGAAACAGCATTGAAAGAACTTTTAAAGCTTGATGATTTTAATACACCAGTTATGGCTTTAACAGCTGATGCGATAGTAGGTGCTGAAGAAAAATATAAATCTGAGGGATTTATAGATTATATTTCTAAACCTTTTACTAAAGAGCAAATAAAAGTAAAATTAGATGATATATTTAATAATATAAAAAAATAGTAATTAAATGTGCTATCTAAAAATGAAAAATATATATTTATGTTATGCTTATTATATATTTATTCATTAACAAATAATTTTTCATGATTAAAAAATATTAGTTTAAAAAATAAATTAGTTTGATTTATTTTTTTTTAATTGTAATTTCAACCGCACCATTTAATATAATTTTAACAAACATTAAATATTTGTCAATTTTTTC
>CALVJN010000017.1 GCA_944332205.1 uncultured Bacilli bacterium
AAAAGAAAAAATTGACAAATATTTAATGTTTGTTAAAATTATATTAAATGGTGCGGTTGAAATTACAATTAAAAAAAGCAGTATATTAAGATTAATATACTACTTTTTCATATCTGAAAGTTCGTCTTATTAGTGAACTTTACTTTTTAATTTCATCATGCTCAAATAGCAATCCAATATTTATAATACCAGCAATGGCTACAATTATGTAGATTATTTTTGAAATAATACTATCACTTCCATCAAATAATGATGCAATTATATCAATTTCAAATAATCCTACCATTCCCCAGTTAAGAGCACCTATAATTGTTAATACTAGTGCAATTTTTTGAAGTATTCTCATTTTTGCCCTCCTTTTATTAATATACTATCCTAATTTTTACTATTTATTCATGAATAATCTTTATTTAATTCAATATAATTAAATGAAAATAAAAATATGGGGTGAAAAATGAAAAAAAATTTTTTAATTATTTTATTTATAGCTATCTTTCTTTTTTCAGGATGCACGAAAGATAGTAAATCTAATATTGTTGATAAGTTAAATAAAAAGATAGATGGTTTAGATGCTTATCAAATAAATGGTGTTCTTTCTATTTCTAATAATGAGGATACATATAATTATGATGTTGTAGTATCTTATAAAAAAGATGATAATTACAAAGTTAGCTTAATTAATAAGTCTAATGGCCATGAACAAATTATTTTAAAAAGTAACAATGAGGTTTATGTTATAACACCAGCACTTAATAAAAGTTTTAAATTTCAAAGTAGTTGGCCTGATAATAATTCACAGATTTATATTTTGAGTTCTATTTTAAATGATATTAATTCAGATGATGAAAAAATTATTGATGAAGTAGATTCAGGGTATGTTATTACAACAAGAGTGAATTATCCTAACAATATAGGGTTAGTAAAGCAAAAGGTTTATGTTGATAAAGATGCGAACATTCTGAAAGTAGAAGTTTTAAATGATTCAAGTATTGTTGAAATGGTTATGAAATTTGATAAAATAGATGATAATCCAACTTTTGACGATAATTATTTTGAACTTAATAGCATAATATCTGATATTGAAACACCAGATACTACAGAAGAAGAAACTAGTGCGATAGATGATATTATATATCCATTATATATTCCATCAGGAACTGTATTAGTTGATCAAGAAACAATTCCTAAGGAAGATGGGGAAAGAATTATTTTGACTTTTGATGGTGAAAAACCATTCTTGTTAGTTGAAGAAACTTCTAGTATTGAGGATGAATTTTCAATTGTTCCAATATTTGGTGAACCACAATTCCTTAATGATACACTAGGTGCTATTACTGATAATTCAGTTAGCTGGTCTAGCAATGGAATTGACTATTATTTAGTTTCTGACGTAATGGGAAAAACTGAACTTATTGAGATTGCTAATTCAATAAGTACTATCCCTATAATGAAATAGACACTTTATTAAGTGTTTATTTTTTTTTTTCTTCGTGTTATAATTTTGTTGGTGATATTTATGAGTAATAGAGAAAGAAGAAGAAAGTTAAAAAAATTCGAAAGGCAATCTACTGGAGAAAATGATGAAATTGTAAGAATGATCAAAGTTTTTGCAATTGTTGTTCTGGCTCTTGCTTCATTTTATTTTATTTTTGCAATATATAATGGAGAGATTTCTTTTGGTGATAAAGATAAAGATGATGAAGAAGTTACAATTCAAAATATAAAAATATTAGCTGGTTCTACATTTAATAGAATAGATAGTGAATATTATGTTCTTTTTTATGATTTTGAGGGTGATTATGCTACATATTGCTTAACTATTTATAATTTGTATAATCAAAAAGAAAATCATTTAAAAATGTATGTTGTTGATTTAAATGATGCGTTTAATAAAAAACATGTTGTCGATTCTATGAATTTAGTTAATGTTAGTAGTGCTAACGAATTGAAAGTTATGGATTCTTCTTTAATTAAAGTAAAAGATGGAAAGGCAGAATTTGTAATATCTGGAAATGAAGAATTATCTAAGTATCAAGATACATTATTAAAATAATATAATTCTTTTTTTTTACTTTTTTTTATGATAATATTATTGTGTATAATAAGAGGTGGATTATGACTAATAATTCTGATTATAAATTAAAAAAAGTTAAAAATAAAAAGAAGAAGCATTTAGATAAGATAGTGGAAAGTGATGAAAAATTTCAGAAAAATTTTAAGAATGATAGTACAACTTTTAATTTGCTTGAAGTTATCATAGTAATGATTATAACAGTATTGTTTGGTATAGTGATAGGGTGGTTTATTGGTTATATTAACAATAATAATAAATCACAATATCTTAATAATAGAGATGATATTAAAGAAATAATAGATGTTTATGATAACTTAGTAGATGAGTATTATAAGGATATTGATAGTAATCAATTGATTACAGGTGCTATTAATGGGATGATGAATAGTTTAGCTGATCCTTATTCTATATATATTGATCCGAATACTGCAAATTTATTTAATGACGAACTTACAGGAAGTTTTACAGGAATTGGAGTTGAAATAGTATTATATGATGATTCACTTCCTGTTATTATTAATGTATTAGATAATACTCCTGCTAGTAGTGCTGGTATTATGCCAAATGATGTATTATATAAAATTGATGGTAAAGATATACAGGGACTTTCAATATTTGATATTACTTCTATGATAAAAAATGGTAGTATAGGTGAAGAAGTTAAAATAACGGTATTGCGAAATGGTACTGAAAAAGAATTTATTTTAAAAAGAGAAAATATTGAGATTGAATCGGTTTTTGTTAATTATTATGAAAATGGTGATAATAAAATAGCTATTATTAGTATTTCAAAATTTGCTAAAAATAGTTTTTTGCAATTTGAAAAAATATATAATGAAGTTTTAGATAATAATGTTGATTCGCTAATTATTGATGTTAGAAATAATAGTGGTGGTTATTTATCGGTTGCAAAAAATATTTCTTCTTTGTTTTTAGATAAAAATGATGTTATTTATCAAAAAAAATATAATGATAATATTGAAATTATTAAGTCTGATATTGATAACGTTATTGATATGAATGTTGTAATTTTAGTAAATGAAGAAACAGCTTCTTCGGCTGAAGTTTTTGTGGCTGCGTTAAAAGAAAATTTAGATATTGATGTTGTTGGAACTAATACTTACGGCAAAGGAACTGTTCAAAAGATAATGGAACTTTCTGATGGGGCATATATAAAATATACAGTTCAAACATTATGTACTCCGAATGGTAATGATATAGATGGTATTGGTATTGTACCTGATTTTGTTGTAAATTTAGAAAATGATTCTGATAGTCAGCTTAATTTTGCAATTGAGTTATTAAGTAAAGGAGAGTAAAAGTTATGATATATAATAAAAAAGGATTTACTTTGATAGAGATAGTTGCTGTAGTAATTATTATAGGTATAGTTTTTACTATTGCAGTTCCGATGGTTTCTTCTTATATATTGGATTCTAGAAAAACAAGCTATTATGGTAGTATTTCTGCTTATGTTGAAACTATACAGAGTGAGTATGATATGAGGGAATTTGGTGATTATATTGATGATTCTGAAATTATGTTAGTTCCGATTAAGCTTATAAAATTGGAAAGTGGTGATTCTGATTCTACACCATTTGGATATTATGATTATAATAAAAGTTATGTTGTAATTAAATCTTCTGTTTATACTAATGAATATTATGCTAATTTTTTAGATGATGCTAATTATGGAGTTTCTAATTTAAATATAAATTCTATTTCTAAAGGTAGTATTAAGAATATAAACAGCGATGATATTATTGGACTTAATTCTTTTATTAGTTGTGTTAACAACAAGTATAATTTAAATGATAATGTTTTTTCCTTTAATGGCAAAGAATATAGTGCTTGTGATTATAGAATTTATAAAAAAGAGTATTCTGATGATTATCAATGTAGTGGTAATAGTGATATTCCGGTTATAGTAATGTGTGAAAATTAATATTTTATGAATATAAAAATTCTTGATAAGTTACTTATACATATACGCTTTTGTCTATTTATGAGTGCAATGTTATATCTCTATCAACATTTCGTAATACTTTTAATTATGGCAACTCCGCATGGAATAAGAAAAATTTGTTAGGCGTTGGTAATTATTATGGAATAGGTTTTATTCATAAGTTACAGAATAATTTAATAGCCTGTTATAATGATGTGTACATAGTTATAATTTTAATTCATCAGGATTAGGAGGAGTTATATCGTTTAATAATGGAATGGGTAGTTATTATGATGGAATGGGTGGAATATCATTATCATATTAGTATAATTGTGTGACGCAGTTTATCTAAATTTATAACTATTTATTTTCCGTGATGAAGTGGAGATGATTAATATGTATAATTTTGAAAAAATGGAACATGAAATAATTGATTTGATTGAAGATGATTGTATATTGTTATGTGATGGAACTGAAAAAAATATAAGTATAATATTAACAAATTTTAGATTAATCTTGCTTGATTATCTAAGTGATGATTATCGAGAAGTTATGAGAATATCAAGGGGAATGAATTACTTAAAAAGTAAGGAACCATTTTTATCTATCAATTTAGAAGATCTTGTTAAAGTTGAGCATGGTGATTATGATAAGTATATTTTGAAGAACGGAAATTATTTCTTTTTGAAGACAAAGCTACTTATCAACAAAATATATAAGATATAATTTTAAAACATTTGCAACTTTTTACAATAAATTGTTTTTTTTACGAAAAAATGAAAGACTTCATATTTTTTGATAGTAGAAATTATATTTTAGTAGACTATTATGATATTTATAGAGCCAATAACGATGTGTAGAACCCCAAATATTACCAATTTAAGAAACTATACAAGGAATTGTGTAGTTTTTATTATGAACAATTTTCTGTTTTAACTCTTTCATTCCATGACAAAGTTCATCTGATATTCAAGCATTGTGTTTATATATTAAATATTACTCAATTGGTTATAACTATTTTTATTATAAGAGCTAAATCGTACTTTATATTTTTTTATACTTTCTAATAGGAATTTTATATTTTTGTTTTTTTATTAATTTATTATATTGTTTTCAATTGCTAGATTTAATTATCCTTCAACATTATTTTTATCATTTCATTTTAAATAATCCTATTGCCACATTTTCATTTACAATCATTTCATGTTTTTCTTTTTGTTTACCAATTCTAGGAAAATCTAAAGGTCCAAATTCAAATACACTATTATTAATGTAATTATAGAAAGATGCTTTAAAAAAAATAGAATTTTAGGATGATTAATGTATAAATGATTCGTAGTTTTTTCTTTTTTAGTAAGTGAATTAATCACATTTTTGGTATTATAAATTTTTTCTTCTATTAGATTTATATCTTGTATGCAAGTGATAATTAATTTTTTTGTTAATTATTAGCTAATAAGTATATTTTTCTTTTCAATAGTAACTTCTAGATTTCCAACTATTCTGAAAATAAGGGGTGTTTTTAATTTGTTATAATTTACCTTTTTTTGTGAAATTTATTAAAATCACTTGGTTTAGAATAAACTTTATTTCTACCTATTTCTCTTAAATAGTTGAATGGAAATTTATTTAATTTAATTAAAATTTGGTTAATACTTTTTAAACTATCTTCAATGTTTTTTCTTTATAAGAAGGATAATAATAATTTGTGTGATAATATTCATCCTTTAAATAACAAACAAATTGCTTGGTATAATTACCATTACAAAATTAACTGTATAACAATTGTATACTTTCAAATTTAATTTACATATGAAAAACAACATCATTTTTTTATGAAAAAATGTTAAAAAAAAAGCTTGATTTTAAGGCTATGGATATGGTATACTTTTAGACGTGTGGCTGCTTAGATGTGTGAGGTTGCTGATACGCCAGGCAAAGTTGCTAGGAATAATTCAGGTTATTTACACGGAGCAAGTCTATACGACGATATAGGCGAGAGGAGGATTTAATATGTCAAATATTATTCGTATTAAATTAAAAGCATATGATCATAGAATTCTTGATAATGCTGCAACAAAAATAGTTGAAACTATTAAAAGAACTGGTGGAGTTATTAGTGGTCCAGTTCCACTTCCAACAGATGTTGAAAAATTTACTATTTTAAGAGCTGTTCATAAAGATAAGGATTCGCGTGAACAATTTGAAATGCGTACGCATAAGAGATTAATTGATGTTAAAAATCCAAGTAAGGAAGTTATTGATGCTTTAGCACATTTGGAACTTCCTAGTGGTGTTGACATTCAAATTAAACAATAATTTTAGTGGGAGGAAATGAAATGAAAGGAATCTTAGGTAGAAAAATTGGAATGACTCAGGTTTTTACTAAAAGTGGAAAACTTGTACCTGTAACAGTTGTAGAAGTAGAACCTAATGTTGTAACTCAAATTAAGACTAAAGAAAAAGATGGTTATGATGCAATTCAATTGGGTGCTGTTACTGTTAAAGAAAAAAGTTCGAATAAAGCGAAAATCGGTCATACGAAAAAAGCAAATACTACTCCTAAGCGCTTCTTAAAAGAACTTAGAGGAGTAAACGTTAATGACTATACTTTAGGTCAAGTAATATCAGTAGATTTGTTCAAAGAAGGAGAAATTGTTGATGTTAGTGGTATAAGTAAAGGAAAAGGTTTTCAAGGAGTTATTAAACGTTATAATCAAAGTCGTGGGCCTATGGGACATGGTTCACAGTATCATAGAGGTGTAGGTTCTCTTGGAACACTATTACCAATGCATGTATTAAAAGGAAAAAAATTACCAGGGCATATGGGTAATGTTGCAACGACAATTCAAAATTTGGAAGTTGTATCTGTTGATTTAGAAAATAATGTTATCTTAATTAAAGGTAATGTTCCTGGTCCAAAAAAATCTTTAGTTATGATTAAAACTTCTGTAAAAAACGGTGAAAAGTCTAATGAAGCTCTTGAGTTAATTTCTTATGAATTAGTTGAAGAAAAAAATGATGTTACTGTTTCAGAAGAGTCTAAAGAAGAAAAAGTTGGAGAATAATCGTCATAGTTAATTTCTAAGTTTTAATTAAATATGATGAAGGGAGGAATTATAGATGACAAAAGTTGCACTTTTAAATATAAAAGGTGAAAAGATTGAAGATATTAAATTAAACGAAGATATTTTTGGTATAGAACCAAACAAAAAAGTTTTATATGATGCTATTATTTTGTCTCGTGCATCATTAAGACAAGGAACTCATAGTACTAAAACTCGTTCAGAAGTTAGTGGTGGAGGAAGAAAACCTTGGAGGCAAAAAGGTACTGGGCATGCACGTCAAGGATCTATTAGAGCTGTTCAATGGAGAGGCGGAGGAATTGCTTTTGGGCCTGTTCCTAGAGATTATAGTAAGAAAATGAATCGCAAAGAACGTCGCCTTGCTCTTAAGAGTGCCGTTGCTAGTAAAATTAAAGATTTTGTTGTAGTAGATGAATTAGTTGCTTCTACGCCAAAAACAAAAGATATGGTTAAAATTTTAACAACACTAAAATTAAATGATGTAAATACATTAATTATTGTTAAAGAACTTGATGAAAATTTAATACTTGCATCTAGAAATATTTCAAACGTTTTATTAATAGAAGCAAACGAAATAAATGTTTTAGATTTAGTTGCTGCTAATAAAGTTTTGATTACTAAAGATGCATTAAGTGTTATAGAGGAGGTGCTAAAATAATATGGATACAAAGTATTTAGAAATTATAAAAGCACCAATAGTTACTGAAAAAAGTTCAAAACTTGCTCAAGAAGAAAGCAAATATGTGTTTAAAGTAGATTCAAAAGCTACTAAAACAGAAATTAAAAATGCTATTGAGAAAATTTTTAAAGTTAAAGTAGAAGAAATTTCTACAATGAATATTAAGCCTAAGAAAAGAAGAGTTGGACGTTATGCTGGTGTTAGCAATAGAGCTAAGAAGGCTATTGTTAAATTAGCTGATGGTCAAACTATTGATCTTGGCTAGAAGGAGGATTACTTATGGCAATTAGAAATTATCAACCAACTACTAATGCGAGACGTAAGATGAGTTCTTTAGTTAACGAAGAAATTACTACGGATACTCCTGAAAAAAGCTTGCTAGTTAGTTTAAATAAGAATGGTGGTCGTAACAATCAAGGTAAAATTACTGTTAGACATCATGGTGGTGGTGTTAAAAGAAAATATAGGATAATTGATTTTAAAAGAAATAAAAAGGATATTATTGGTAAAGTAGCTACTATTGAATATGATCCAAATAGAAGCGCCAATATTGCTTTAATCAATTATGTTGATGGAGAAAAAAGATATATTATTGCACCAAAAGATTTAAAAGTTGGTATGGAAGTTATTTCATCTGATAATGCTGATATTAAAGTTGGTAATGCACTTCCTTTAGTTAATATTCCAGTTGGTACTGTTGTTCATAATATTGAGCTTAAACCTGGTAAAGGTGGAGAACTTGCTAGAAGTGCAGGATCTAGTGCTCAAATATTAGGTAGAGAAGGAAATTATGTTATGCTTCGTTTATCTAGTGGTGAACAAAGAATGGTTTTGGGAACTTGTTATGCAACTGTTGGTGTTGTTGGTAATGAAGATTATGAATTAGTTAAGCTTGGTAAGGCTGGAAGAAAACGTCATTTAGGTATCAAACCTACAGTACGTGGTTCTGTTATGAACCCTAATGATCACCCACATGGTGGTGGAGAAGGTCGCGCTCCTGTTGGTCGTAAAGGACCAGTTACACCTTGGGGTAAACCAGCATTAGGTTATAAAACTAGAAAGAAAAAAGCATCAGATAAATTAATTGTGCGTCGTCGCAGTAAGTAGGAAGGAGATTATTTATGGCAAGAAGTCTTAAAAAAGGTCCTTATGTATTTGAAAGATTATTAAATAAAGTAAGAGAACTAAATAAAAGTGGAAAAAAAGAAGTTATTAAAACTTGGTCACGCCGTTCTACAATATATCCTGACTTTATAGGACATACATTTGCAGTTCATAACGGTAAAGAATTTATTCCAGTTTATGTTACAGAAGATATGGTGGGACATAAGCTTGGAGAATTTGCCTTAACTCGTAAATTTGGTGGTCATGGCGAAGACAAAAATAAATAATGACTAGGAGGGAAAATATGGAAGCTAAAGCAATTGCAAAATCTCTTAGAATATCACCTATTAAAGCAAGACTTGTTATTGATTTAATACGTGGTAAAGATGTTAGTGTTGCATTAAATATATTAAATAATAGAAATAAACAATCTAGTAAACTTATTTTTAAAGTTTTAAATTCAGCTATAGCAAATGCTGTTAATAACTTTAAGTTAGATGAGAATAAGCTATATGTTAAAGAAGCTAGAGTAGATGCTGGTCCTGTTATGAAAAGGCATATGTTTGATTCAAGAAGTCATATAGGACATAAAGATAGAAGAACTAGTCACATTGTTATAGTTGTGGCTGAAAAATAATCTTATAAGGAGGTTAATATGGGACAAAAAGTTAGTCCAGTTGGACTTAGAATTGGAATTAACAGAAGTTGGGAAGCTAATTGGTATGCTAACAAAAAAGATTTTAGTAAGTATTTAGAGAATGACTTGAAGATTCGTAAATTCCTAGAGAAAAAATTAAAAGACGCTGGTGTTAGTTCTATAGAGATTGAAAGAAATACAAAAAGATGTGAAGTTATAATTCATACTTCTAAGCCTGGTGTTATTATTGGTAAAGGTGGAGAAGAAATTGAAAATTTAAAAAGAGAAATTTCTAAATTGGTTAGTGAAGATGTTCAAATTTCAATTGTAGACATTAAAAAACCTGATTTAGATGCTACTCTTGTTGCTAATAGCATTGCAGCCCAAATTGAAAATCGTGCATCTTTCAGAATGGCTCAAAAGAAAGCTATTAGAAATGTTATGAAAGCTGGAGCTAAAGGAGTTAAGACTTTGGTTTCTGGTAGATTAAATGGTGCAGATATTGCGCGTAGTGAAGGATATTCTGAAGGAACAATTCCATTGCATACTTTAAGAGCTAATGTTGATTATGCTGTTAGTGAAGCAGATACTACTTTTGGTAAAATTGGTGTTAAAGTATGGATTTATAAAGGAGAAATTCTTCAAGATAAAAAGGCTAAAGGAGGTAATTAATTATGTTAATACCATCAAGAACTAAATATCGTCGTGTACATAGATTACCTTATGAAGGTCGTTCAAAAGGTAATACTGAATTGCACAATGGGCAATATGGTTTAATGGCAGTAGAAGGTGCTTGGATTACTGCTAATCAAATCGAAGCAGCACGTGTTGCTATGACGCGTTATATGAAACGTGGTGGAAAAGTGTTTATTAATATTTTTCCACATATGCCTTTAACTAAAAAACCACTTGGTACTCGTCAAGGAAAAGGTAAAGGTAATGTAGAAGCTTGGGTAGCTGTAGTTAAATCTGGTAAAATTATGTTTGAAATATCAGATGTTACTGAAGATGTTGCAAGAGAAGCACTACGACTTGCATCACATAAACTACCAATCAAGACTAAATTTGTAAGTAAGGAAAATGGTGGTGATATAAATGAAGGTTAATGAAATTAGAAATCTAACCACTGAAGAAATTATTGCTAAAATCAAAGAAACAAAGGAAGAATTATTTAATTTACGTTTTCAACAAGCAACTGGTAATTTAGAAAAACCTTCAAGAATCAGAGAATTAAGGCATCTTGTTGCAAGACTTAAGACAGTACTTCGTGAAAGAGAATTAAATGAGACTGAGTAGGAGGGTATATGGAAAAGACAAATAGAGAATTAGTTGGAAAAGTTGTAAGTTCTGTAAATAATAAGACAATAACTGTATTAGTTGAAACTTATAAAAAGCACCCATTATATGGTAAAAGAGTTAAGTCTTCAAAGAAATATGCAGTGCATGATGAAAGCAATAAAGCAAAAGTAGGAGATGTAGTTAGAATCGTTGAAACTAAGCCGATATCTAAAACTAAGAGATTCTACTTAAAAGAAATAGTAAAGGAAGCAGTTATTTTATAACTCTTAGGTGAAGGAGGATTAATTATGATTCAACAAGAAAGTCGTTTAAAAGTTGCTGACAATTCAGGTGCTAGAGAATTATTGGTAATTAGAGTACTTGGTGGAAGCAAGGTTAAAACTGGTAATATCGGTGACATAGTTGTTGGTACAATTAAAAATGCCACACCTAATGGAACTGTAAAAAAAGGAAAAGTTGTTAAAGCTGTAATTGTTAGAACAACATTTGGATTAAGAAGAGAAGATGGATCTTATATTAAATTTGATGATAATGCTTGCGTTATTATTAAAGATGATAGGAGTCCAGTAGGAACTCGTATTTTTGGCCCTGTAGCTAGAGAACTTCGTGATAAAGATTTTATGAAGATTGTATCACTAGCTAAGGAAGTACTATAGGAGGATATTATGAACTTAAAAGTAGGAGATAAAGTTATAGTAATTGCTGGATCTAGTAAAGGTAAAGAAGGTAAAATTACAAAAGTTTTAAGAGCTGAAAATAGAGTTATAGTTGAAGGATGCAATATAGTAAAAAAACATAAAAAAGGTAATGGGCAAGAAACAGGAGGTATTCTTGAAATTGAAGCTCCAATTCATGCTTCTAACGTTATGATTATTGACCCTAAAACTAAGAAAAGAACTAGAATAGGGCATACTATAGAAAATGATAAGAAAGTTAGAGTAGCTAAGAAATCTAACGAGAAGATTGATTAGTGAAAGGAGGGATTAATTTATGAACCGCCTAAAAGAAAAATATTTAAATGAAATCGTTCCAAGTTTAATGAAAAAGCATAATTATAAAACTGTTATGGAAGTTCCTAAGTTAGAGAAAATTGTTATTAATATGGGTGTTGGTGATGCTACTGGTAATTCTAAATTATTAGATGCAGCAGTAAAAGATCTTGAAGTTATTTCAGGACAAAAACCAGTTGTTACAAAAGCAAAAAAGTCTATTGCTGGATTTAAAGTAAGAGAAGGACATTCAATTGGTTGTAAAGTTACTTTAAGAGGAGATAATATGTATAACTTTATGGATAAGTTAGTTTCAATCGGTCTACCTCGTGTTCGTGATTTTAGAGGTGTTTCACCTAAAGCTTTTGATGGTAGAGGTAATTACACTTTAGGAATTAAGGAACAATTAATATTTTCAGAAATAGAATATGATAATGTTGTTAAAGTACGTGGAATGGATATTGTATTTGTAACAACTGCAAAATCTAATGAAGAAGCTTATGATTTATTAAGTGAACTTGGAATTCCATTTAGAAAGTAATTGGAGGGTAAATAATGGCAAAAAAAAGTATGATTGTTAAAGCTAATAAAAAGCAAAAGTTTAAAGTGCGTGAATATACTCGTTGTAAAAGATGCGGTAGACCTCATGCAGTTATGAGTAAATTTGGAATATGCCGTATTTGCTTTAGAGAATTAGCTTATAAAGGACAAATACCAGGAATTAAGAAATCAAGCTGGTAATTGGGAAGGAGGATTTTATTATGGCTGTAGTAACTGATACAATTGCAGATATGTTAACACGTATTCGTAATGCAAATTCAATGGGTTATGCTGAAGTAACCATTCCTGCTTCTAAATTAAAAATAGAAATGGCAAAAATTTTAAAAGAAGAAGGATTTATTAAAGACTATAAAGTTTCTAGTGAAAATGTTCAAAAGACTATTGAATTGACACTTAAATATGGAAATAAAAAAGAAAGAGTAATTACTGGATTGAAGCGTATTTCTAAACCAGGATTAAGAGTTTATGCTAAGAGTGATGAAGTGCCAAAAGTATTGAATGGATTAGGAATAGCAATTATTTCTACATCAAAAGGTATTATGACAGACAAAGAAGCTCGTAAACAAAATCTTGGTGGAGAAGTTTTAGCTTATATTTGGTAGTCTATAAAGTAAGGAGGCCTTGAAATGAGTCGTATAGGAAATAGAAAAATTGAAATACCTAGTGGTGTTACAATTACTGAAGAAAATGGAATGGTAAAAGTTATTGGACCTAAGGGTGAACTTACTACTAGTTTAGTAAATGGTATTACTGTTAATATAGATAATAATACAATAGAAGTTTTAAGAAATAATGATAATTTTAAATCAATGCATGGGACAATTAATGCTAATATCAATAATATGATATTGGGTGTTACTAAAGGTTTTGAAAAAGCTTTGGAAATTGTTGGTGTAGGTTATCGTTTTTCACAAAAAGGAAACGTACTAGTTATTAGTGCTGGATATTCTCATCCAGTTGAAATGCAAATTCCTGATGGTATTACAATTGAATTACCAAGTAATACGGAACTTACTATAAGAGGTATTGATAAAGAAAAAGTTGGAGAATTTGCAGCAAATGTTAGAAAAGTTAGACAACCTGAACCTTATAAAGGAAAAGGTATTCGTTATAAAGACGAACACATTATTCGTAAGGAAGGTAAGAAAGCTGCTTAAAATTTAAGATAAGGAGAAGTTACTTATGATTAAGAAAGAATCAAGAAATGCTATGCGTGTTGAAAGACACAAAAGAGTAAGAAAAGATGTACATGGTACAAGTGCTGTTCCAAGACTTAATGTGTTTAGATCAAATTCAAATATTTTTGCACAAATTATAGATGATGAGTCTGGTACTACAATAGTTAGTGCTTCATCACTTGACAAAGATCTAAAATTAACTAATGGAAGTAATGTAGAAGCTGCAAGTAAAGTTGGTGCAAAAATTGCAGAAGAAGCAAAAAAAGCAAATATTAAAAAAATAGTGTTTGATAGAGGTGGATATCTTTATCATGGACGTGTTAAGGCTTTAGCTGAAGCAGCACGTGAAAATGGTTTAGAATTCTAGAAGGAGGGTAATTTATGCAAAATAAAAATAGTGACCCAAAAGCAAAGACTTTAGAAGAACAAGTTGTTGAAATTAAGAGCGTTGTTAAAGTTAATAAAGGTGGTAGACAAAGAAGATTTTCTGCTACTGTTGTTGTTGGGGATAGACATGGTCAAGTTGGACTAGGAATGGGAAAAGCAAATGAAGTACCGGATGCTATAAAGAAAGCTATTCAAGATGCTAACAAAAATTTAATTAAAGTACCTTTAACTGAAGATAGAACAATTGCTTATGAAGTTGTAGGAACAAGAGGAGCTGCTAAAGTTTTATTGAAACCAGCTTCTGCTGGTACAGGTGTTGTTGCCGGTGGTGCTGTAAGAGCTGTTCTTGAACTTGCTGGTATTCGTGATATTCTATCTAAGTCACTTGGAGCTAGAACTAAAAATAACATGGCTAATGCTACACTTGATGCTTTAAAACAAATTAAAACACCTGAACATATTGCTAAATTAAGAGGAAAAACAGTAGAGGAGATTTTAGGATAATGAAGTTACATGAATTAGAAAAAAATATTGGTGCTACTCATAAAAGAAAAATAGTTGGTCGTGGTAGAGGTTCAGGTTTAGGAAAAACAAGTGGTAAAGGTCATAAAGGACAAAATGCTAGAAGTGGCGGAGGAGTAAGAGCTATATTTGAAGGTGGACAAACACCATTATATAGGCGTCTTCCAAAAAGAGGATTTAATAATTATGAATTTGCAACTAAATATGCAGTTATTAATGTTAGTGATTTAAATAGATTTGAAGATGGTACTGTTGTATCTCCTGCTTTATTAAAAGAAGTAGGATTAGTAAAAAAACAACTTGATGGTATTAAAGTTTTAGGGAATGGAATTCTTGAAAAGAAATTAACTATTCAAGCTCATAAATTTTCAAAGACTGCACTAGAAAAAATAGAAGCGTCAGGAAGTAAATTTGAGGTGATGTAATATGTTTCAAAATTTGAAACAATTATTCGCGCCTACTAACAAAGATTTAAGAGTAAGAATATTATTTACATTGGGTGCGTTAGCATTGTTTATTATAGGGACATATATTCAAATACCGGGAACACCTAATTTAGATATGTCATCTACTGCTTTCGGTACATTAAATGCATTTACCGGGGGTGCAATGCAAAAGTTTTCAATATTTTCATTAGGTGTAATGCCATATATTACTGCATCAATTATTATGCAGCTATTACAAATGGATATAGTTCCTTATTTTAGTGAACTAAAAGATGAAGGGCCAACAGGTCGTCAAAAAATTAATAAAATAACTAGATATATGGGTATTATATTTGCATTTATTGAAGGTTTTGTTTTTGCTATAGCATTTTTAGGAGAAGGTAAAAGTACTATAGATTATATGTATGTTGCTACAGTTATAACAGCGGGTACAGCATTCTTATTGTGGCTAGGGGATCAAATTACTCAGAAGGGGTTAGGCAATGGTATGTCATTAATTATTATGGCTGGTATTATTGCTACGCTTCCTGCAATGTTTGTTACTGCTTTTGAAGAGCTTATATTAGCTGATACTTTCGCAATGGGTATTGGTATTGCTATTTTTGTGGCTTTTGTAATAATATATTTTCTTGTTATAATTGGAGTAATTTTTATGCAAGAAGCAGAAAGAAGAATTCAAATCCAATATGCAAATAAATCTACTAGTGTTTTTGGAGCTAATCAATCATATATGCCCATAAAAATTAATACAGCTGGAGTTGTACCGGTGATATTCGCTTCGAGTTTACTTACAATACCAGCGGTTATTGCACAATTTGTAAATAATAATGGATTTTCTAATTTTGTTAGTAATTATTTGACATATACAAAACCAATAGGATTTGTTATATTTGTATTATTAATTTATTTCTTTGCATATTTTTATACATTTATACAATTAAGACCAGAAGAACTTGCAAAGAATTTAAAAAATAATGGTGGTTTTATTCCGGGAGTGAGACCTGGGAAAGACACTGAAAATTATATTTCGAAAGTATTATCGAGATTGACTGTTTTTGGTGCATTATTTTTAGTTATTATATCTGCACTACCAATAATATTTTCTGCATTAACTGGTCTTTCTTCTTCGGTATCTGTTGGTGGTACTAGTTTACTTATCGTTGTTGGAGTTGCATTAGAGACATATAGACAACTAGAAGGAAGTTTACTTACACGAAATTACAAAAAAGGATACAGTAGAAGATGAAGAATTTAGTATTATTAGCAGTACAAGGTGCAGGTAAAGGAACTTTAGCTAAAGCACTTAATGAAAAATATGGATATATTCATATTTCAACAGGTGATATTTTACGTGAAAGAGCTTCACTTGATGATGAGACCGGAAGAGAAATAAAAAAACTAATTGATAATGGTTTGTTTGTTTCAGACGAGTTGATTTTTAAAGCTATTGAAGATAAAATTAAAAATATTGGTAATTCTAAAGCATATATTATGGATGGTTGTCCTAGAAATTTAGAACAAGCTAAAATGTATGATGCAATGGTAGAAAAATTAAATATAGATGGTGGTATTGTAATAAACATGACTATACCAAAAGAATTACTATTAAAAAGAATTACTGGTAGAAGAATGTGTAAAGATTGTGGAGCAATATACAATATTTACAATGAAAAATTGAAATCAAAAATTGATAATATTTGTGATAAATGTGGTGGTTCATTATATCAAAGAGTAGATGATAATCCAGAGGCTCTTAAAACTAGAGTTGAAACTTATTTTAAAGTTACATCTCCAGTAATTGACTACTACAAGAATAAAGGAATTTTGTACGAAGTAGATTCTACAGATTCTGAAGAAACGCTTAAGTCTGTTGAAAATATATTGAAATCTCTAGGTGATAAAATTGATTAATATTAAGAGCAATCGTGAAATAGAATTTTTAAAGATTGCTGGTTCTATTGTTTATCAAACTCATCAATATTTGAAACCTTTTATAAAAGAGGGAATAACTACTAAAGAACTCGACACTCTTGCTGAAAACTTTATTAGAAGTAAAGGAGCTATTCCTTCTTGTAAAGGATATCATGGATTTCCAGCAACTTTATGTACTAGCATAAACCAAGAAGTAGTTCATGGCATTCCAAGTAATAGAAAATTAAAAAATGGAGATATAATATCTATTGATATTTGTGTTTGTTATAAAGGTTATCATGGAGATTCAGCTTGGACATATAAAGTTGGAAATGTATCTAATGATGTTGAAGATTTATTAAAACATACTGAGGAAGCTTTATATGAGGGTTTGAAAATGGTTAAACCAGGAAATAGGATTGGGGATATTTCAAATGCAATACAAAAAATTGCAGAAAAATATCATTTAGGAATTGTTAGAGAACTTTGTGGTCATGGTGTAGGTCATAATTTACATGAGGAACCTGATATTCCAAATTATGGTAGAGCACATACTGGTGCTTTGATTAAGGAAGGAATGGTATTTGCTATTGAGCCAATGTTGAATTTGGGTGACGCAGATATTTGTATATTAGAAGATGGTTGGACAATAGAAAGTTATGATAACAGTCCATCTGCTCATTTTGAGCATACTGTTTTAGTTACTAAAGATGGATATCAAATTTTGACAGGAGAGTGAAAAAATGGCAAAAGAAGATACAATCGAAATAGAAGGTAAAGTTCTAGAAATTATACCAGGTGGAAAGTTTAAAGTAGAACTTGAAAATGGTTACATTGTGGAAGCTCACGTTTCTGGTAAAATCCGAATGAATTACATTCGCATCTTACCAGGAGATACCGTAATGTTAGAACTATCGCCTTATGATTTAACACGTGGGCGTATAACCTATAGAAAACCATAGGAGGGATAAATAATGAAAGTAAGAGCATCTGTAAAACCAATATGTGAAAAATGTAAAGTTATTAAACGTAAAGGTAAAGTAATGGTTATTTGTGAAAATCCAAAACACAAACAAAAACAAGGTTAATGAAAGGGAGTGTAATTTATGGCTCGAATTAAGGGTGTAGATATTCCTAATGATAAGCAAGTTGAAACTTCAATAACTTATATTTATGGAATAGGTAGAAATTTAGCAAAAAAGATAGTTACTGATGCAAAAGTAGAAGGTAGCAAAAGAGTTAAAGATTTGGATAATGATGAATTAACTAGATTACGTGATGAAGTATCTAAATATGTTGTTGAAGGAGATTTAAGACGTGATGTTAATATGAACATCAAGACTAAAATGGAAATCAATTCATATCAAGGTACACGTCATAAAAAAGGTTTACCTGTTAGAGGTCAAAGTACTAGAAGTAATGCTAGAACTCGTAAAGGAAAAGGTAAAATTATTGCTAATAAAAAGAAATAATAATTAATATATGTTAAAAGGAGGAAAAAAACATGGCTTATAAGACAAGAAAGAAAAAAGTCAAGAAAAATGTTCCTGAAGGTGTAGCTCATATTCATTCAACATTTAATAATACAATTACTACTATAACAGATAAAGAAGGTCGTGCTGTTTCTTGGGCTAGTAGTGGTGCTTTAGGTTTTAAGGGAAGTAAAAAATCAACACCATTTGCTGCTGGTATGGCTGCAGAAGCTGCTGGAAAAGCTGCTTATGAACTTGGTATGAGAAAAATTGAAGTAAATGTTAAAGGGTTAGGACCAGGAAGAGAAACTGCTATTAGATCACTTCAAACAGCAGGGTTGGAAATAACTTCAATTACTGATGTAACACCAATTCCACATAATGGATGTCGTCCACCAAAACGTCCACGCGGATAGTTTGCTGTTAATAAATAAAGGAGGTAGTTTCATGATAGAATTTGAAAAACCAAATTATAAAATAACTGATTATGTAGAAAGTAATTTTTATGGTAAGTTTGAAATTGAACCACTTGAAAGAGGATTCGGTACAACTTTAGGTAATGCGTTAAGGCGTGTTATGTTGTCAAGTCTTCCAGGAAGTGCAATTAGTAGTGTAAAAATTGATGGTGTTTTGCATGAATTTCAAACTATTGAAGGTGTAGTTGAAGATGTTACAACAATCATTTTGAATTTAAAACAAGTAGTTATTAAAAATCATGCAAAAGAAATGAAAATAGTTAGAATTAATGCTACTGCGGAAGGTCCTGTTACTGCAGGAGATATTGAACATGACGCTGACATTGAAATAATTAATCCTAGTTTAGTAATAGCAAATGTTGCTAAAGGTGGAAAGTTAATTATGGAAATGACTGTATCTAATGGTAGAGGTTATGTTAGAAGTGAAGATAATAAGAGACTTTTAGATATCAAAAAAGTTGGAGTTATTGCAATTGATTCAATTTTTTCTCCAGTAGAAAGAATATCTTATGATGTCGAAAGTGCTCGTGTAGGACAAGATGAGAGTTATGATAAATTAATTCTTAACGTTTGGACAAAGGGTTCAATAAAACCTGAAGAAGCAATAGCTTTAGCTTCTAGAATTCTAATTGAACATTTCAGTATTCTTACTAATTTAAGTAATATTGCTGATATGACTGGAATGATGATAGAAAAAACTGAAGATCCAAAGGTTAAAGCATTGGAAACTACAATTGAAGATTTAGATTTTTCTGTTAGAGCATATAATTGCTTAAAAAGAGCAAATATTCATACATTACAAGACTTAGTAAATAAGAGCGAGAATGATATGATGAAAATACGTAATTTAGGGAAGAAATCTTTAAAAGAAGTATTAGATAAAGTAAGAGATTTAGGTTTAATTTTACGTAGTGATGATTAGTAAGGAGGGAAATTATGTCATATAGAAAATTAGGTGTTGATAATAAACATAGAAGAAGTATGCTTGCTAATTTAGTTAAAGATGTTATTATGAATGGTAAAGTTATTACAACAGAGACAAGAGCTAAAGAAGTTCGTAAGTTTGTTGATAAAATGATTACTTATGGAAAAGATGGTAGTCTAGTTTCTAGGCGTAGTGCTTTAGCATTCCTTCATAATGATAATGAAGTTGTTAAGAAAATATTTGATGAGTTAGCTGTAAAATATGCTACTCGTAATGGTGGTTATACTAGAATATTAAAATTAGATGAAAGACGTGGAGATAACGCTTTACTAGCTATTATTGAATTAGTTTAATTAAGATAGATATTTACTGTAATAAGTAAATATTTTTTTTATGTAATTATTGATAAAAAAATAAACATATTACAAGCTAAAAAATATAGAATAATATTATGAGAAAGTATTTTAATAGAACTATTAGTAGTAATAATATGAGGAATATTAATAATAATATCAATACTATAAGTAATAGGAAATAGAAGCGATGGTGTAATAGTTATAGTGATAAGTTATCTAGTAAGTATAACAGGAAATATAAAGGGTTATTAGGAAGAATTTATAACTATATATGTAATAGGGGGGTGTAAATGGTTATTTTATAATATACTGTGTTGTTAATTTAAAGGTATAACTTTTAAGTAAATATATTTTCTTAATTTTTAGTGGACTATTTTAAATAATTGTAATATACTATTTTATATAGTAGAGGAGATTGTTATGGGTAGGAAAGTAAAAAAAATTTTGATTGGTTTATTTGTTATTATTGGTGTTATAGCAATATCAGTTGGTGTTGTTTTAATGTTACAACAAAGCGATAGAGAGATTTTTACTGAATCATTTAAGAAAAATTTTAATAGTATAAAAAATATTCAAAAAGATAATGATTTTGTTTTGGGTAGTATATCAGATTTAAAAGAAGATTTAAAAGTTAAGTTAAGTACTGATACTTCTATTGAATCATTATTAGATACAGCAAGTATTAAGGGAGATTTTTATTTAGATAGTTATGCTCAAAAATTATATACAACTTTCGATGTAGAATCAAATCTTGAAAAATATTCAATTGAAGCAGTTTTAAAAGATTCTAAACTTTATCATATGATTAAAGATGTGTATTCTAAATATTATTATACAGAAGTTGACTTATTTAGCGATACTAATAATGATGAGGTAAACATTGATTTTACAGTTGTTTTTGACTATCTTGAAGAAGCAATTATTGATTGTGTTACTGATGATAATTTAACAGTAGAAGATAAAAAGATTACTTTAGGTGATGAAACTGTTAATACTAAGAAATATACAGTTGATTTTACTCAAAAAGATGTAGTTAACATTTTAAAATCAATTGCTAGTAAGTTAAAAAATAATAAGGAATTGTATGACTATTTGTCTACATTGTTTACAACTTCAACAAATGGTGAAAGTTTAGATGAATATATTTCTATGCTAGATGATATGTTAAAAGATTCTGATGATACTGATACTTTTATATCATATGTTATGTATCTAGATGGTGAAGATGTAGTTTCAAATGAAGTAGCTATTAACATTAAATCAGAAGAAAACACTGTTACTTTACGTTTTACTATAAATTCTTATGAAAATAAATCTGGTTACAATAATTTTGAGATTTATTTATCTGCAATGGGTATTAAAGTGTTTAGTTTTGAATTACTAGGAACTAGTGATACAAAGTATGATATTTCAATGAATATATTGAATTCACTTAGTATTGAAGGAACTCTAGAATCTTCTAGTTCAAAGTTTAATCTTGTGCTTGAAGGTAATATGCCTGAATCTGCGCTAGATGATTCATCCTCTTCAGCTGAATTAAAAGAATTTTTAAGCTTAGATTTATTAGTAGAAGAAGTTACTAAAAATGAAGAATATAACATAAACTTAATTCTTAAATTATCTGGCGATGAAGATATTCAGTTTAGTTCAACAAATAAGCTTTTAATTGGTGAAGAAGTTCCAGATATTGATGTTTCTGATAGTGCTGATATGGTAGAAATGACAGATGCTGAAATTGAAGCATTTAATAAGTTGTTTGGTAATTTCATTGATAATGGTTTAACAGATTTAGAAGATAGTATGGGAGGTATTGGAAAAGACTTATTATTTTAAGTCTTTTTTTTTGTTTTATGATATAATAAATTTGGAGTTGATATTATGAAAGCATTAATAACTGGTGGCTCTTCTGGAATAGGCTATAGCATGGCTAAATATTTAAGTAGTCTTGGTTATGATTTGATTTTGGTATCACGCGATAAAGAAAAATTACAAAAAATCCAGAAAGAATTACCAACAGAAGTAAAAATTATTGTTGCAGATTTAACAAGCGAAGCTAAATTGAAAGAACTTTATGTTTTATGTAAAAATGATAATATTGATATACTTATAAATAATGCTGGTTTTGGCTTATTCGGTATCTTTTCTGACACTGATTTAAGTAAAGAATTAGAAATGATAGATGTTAATATTAAGGCTACTCATATATTAACTAAATTGTTTTTAAAGGATATGAAAAAAAGAAATAATGGGTATATTCTTAATGTTTCTAGTGCTGCTAGTTTTCAAGCTGGTCCTTTAATGGCAACTTATTATGCTACTAAATCATATGTAACTAAATTAAGTCTTGCTATTTATGAGGAATTAAGAAAAGAGAAATCTAATGTTCATATTTCTTGTTTGTGCCCTGGGCCTGTTAAAACTAATTTTAATAATGTAGCCAACGTTCAATTTGCTATGAGATCACTTAATAGTGATGATGTAGCAAAATATGCTATAGAAAAAATGTTTAAAAATAAGTTAATTATTATTCCTGGTTTAAAAATGAAATTAGCTATATTTTTTAATAGATTTATTTCTTTAAAATTTGCATTAAAAATAGTTTATAGGTTTCAGAAAAAGAAAGAAAAAAAATAAATCTTTCTTTTTTTTAAAAATAAGATATAATAAACATTATTGGGAGAGTGATTGTATGAATAATTTATTAGTTTTGGATAATTTATCAGTTGGTTATAAGGATTTAACAATTTATAAAGATTTGTCTTTTAATATTGCTGAAAATACAATTACTTCTATTTTATGTCCAAATAACAGTGGCAAAAGCACATTAATTAAAACATTAAGCGGAATTAATTGTGGATTATGTGGTAGCATAGTGCTAAATAATGTAAAATTAACTAAAAGAAGTTTTAAAAAATATATTCGTGATGTTGGTGTTGTTTTAGAAGATATAGACCGTCAGTTTATTACAAATAATGTCAAAGATGAAATAATATTTCCACTTGTTAATTTAGGTTATAACAAAAGCGTTATTGATAAACATATTGAAGATATTACCAAGATTTGTGAACTTGATAATATATTAAATAAAAAAATAGATAGTCTTTCTAATTATGATAAAATTAAAGTTTTAATTGCTAGTAGTATTATTCATTTTCCTAAAATATTGTTATTAGATGATCCTTTTAGATTTTTAAATCTTAAAGAACAAAAAAAAATTTTGAATATTTTAAATAATATAAAAAACAATTGTAATATTTCTATAATTTTTACAACTTCGCAGTTTTCTTCAATAATTGATTTAGACAACATTATTGTTTTAGGTAATGGAAAAATAATTATGCAGGGAAATTATAAAGATATTATAAAGAAAGATAACGAATTAAGTAAATTAGGCATTGAGATACCTATTATGATAGATTTATCTTTAAAATTACAATTTTATAGTTTGCTAGATGACATATGTTATGATGTTGGGGGGATTGTTGATAAATTATGGAAATAATTTTAAGAAATAATTTTAATTATAGAAAAAAAATTGATGTTGAAGAAGGTACTATTATATCTTTACAAGTTACTAATTTTAAGGCTATTATTAGTAATTTGATTGATGATTATAGATTCGTTAATATTGACAATAGTCAAGTGTATTTTTTAGGTGAAAATGTATATGAGGAAATAAATTTATATAGCAATACTTATAATTTAAATTTAATTAAAGATATTTTTGATATTTTTGGATTAAATGATAGCTTTTTTGATAATAAGATTGAAGATTTATCATATACTGAAAGAGTATATTTAAATATAATTAGAAATTTATCTTTAGGTAATAAAAAAATTTTATTTTATGATGTTTATAATTATTTAGATTATGCTAATCAAAAAAAGATAAAGAATTTACTTTTATATTTAAAAGAAAAAAAATATACTATTTTTATAACAAGCAAAGATGTAAATGTTTTATATAAACTTGCTGATTATTCAATTTTATGGAATAAAAATAATTTTGATTATGGCAAGACAGATGATTTATATACAAATGTTGAAAAAATTTTAAAATTTAATTTAGAAGTACCAGTTCTATCATTAATTACTTATAAAGCTCTTAAAAACAAAAATGTAAAATTATTTTATAGTAAAGATGTAAGAGATGTTATAAAGGATATTTATAAACATGTATAGTGTTAATTGGAAAATTAGAGCTTTAATAGCATCAATACTTATTGTAATAACTTCTTTAATAAATAATTATTATTTGTTTTGGCTATTATTATTTTATTTACTATTAATTTCAATTGTTGATAGGAATATTAAATCTTTGCTTTTAAATTTTTTAATAGTTTTAATCCTTTTATTTTGTTTTTATACTTCCAAGATAAGATTATTACTTAAAATAATTTGTATTATAAATATTTTAGTTTTATTCTTTTGCTCTTTTACTAAAAATGAAAGAAACTTTATTAAATTTAAAATATTGTATAAATATAGAAAAAGTTCTCGAAAAAAATTATTTTATAAATATAATAGTGATAGAGTAATTTCTTTTAATAAAGAAAAAGCATTAAAATTATATAATGAAAATGCTAATGTGGATAACAAGATAAAAAGAGATATGAATTTTTTATATCTTTGTGGCAGGATTAGATTTTATGGTTATAGTAATAAACTTGGTAATTATATGAACAGAAAAGTTGGAATATATGATTTTATTTTTTTAATAGTATTTATATTTTTTATTATTCTTTGTATTTATTTTTGGTAGGTGAAGTTTTTGCGATACTTAATTTATTTTTCTTATGATGGTAGCAATTTTAATGGCTTTCAAAAACAGCCAGATAAAAGGTGTATTGAAAATATGCTTGAAGATGCTTTGTATAATATTAATAATTACACAAAAACAAAAGTTATTGGAGCTGGAAGAACAGATAGAGGGGTTCATGCTCTTTGTCAATGTGCACATTTTGACTTAAATATTGACATTACTTTATATAAGTTAAAATGTGCCTTAAACAGTTTGTTACCATCTGATATTCATGTTTTTAAAGTTATTCAGGTAGATAGTCAATTTCATGCTCGTTATATGGTTAAATATAAAACTTATAATTATGTTTTGAATTGTGGCGAATATAATCCAATAGAAAGAAATTATGTATATCAATATTGTAAAGAATTAGACGTTGATAAAATGAAGTTAGCTATTAAAGATTTTATAGGAATTCATAATTTTAAATGTTTTGTTTCAGAGTCTGCGGTGAAAGAAAATTATGTTAGAGAAGTTTATAATGCATCTATAAATGTTGACAATAGTAAAATAATTTTTAGTTTTACGGCGACTGGTTTTATGAAATATCAAGTTAGAAATATGGTTGGTACACTTGTGAAGATTGGCAGTGGAAAACTTGAGGCTGATTTTATTAAAAATGTTTTTTTAGATAACACGTTAAAAAAGTATATTACTACTATAAAACCAGAGGGATTATATTTAGTTGATATTGAATATTTTAATTAACGCTAATTATTTTTTTATTTATAGTGGCAAAATTAAATTATATTTATTGACTTTTTAAAAGCCTTTTAGTATAATTTTAATCGGTACATTTAAATCCCCACATAAGTTTGACTTTGGGAAGGTTAAACTTAAGTAAAAGGAGAAAATTATGACAAGTTATATGCAAAAAAAAGAAACAATTGAACGTAAGTGGTATGTTATTGATGCACAAGATGCTGTTCTTGGACGTGTAGCCGCAAAAGCTGCTCATATGTTACGTGGAAAGCATAAAGCAACTTATACTCCTCATATTGACTGTGGTGACAACATAATTATTATAAATGCTGATAAAGTTGTTTTAACAGGAAACAAGATGGAGGATAAAAAATACTATAATCATTCAATGTATCCAGGTGGATTGAGAGTTAGAACTGCAAAAGTTATGAAAGAACAATATCCAGTTGAAATGGTAGAAAGAGCTGTAAAAGGAATGTTACCTCATACAAGGTTAGGTCGTCAAATGTATAAGAAATTATTTGTTTATGCAGGTAGTGAACATCCTCATATGGCACAAAAGCCAGAAAAGATAGAAGTTAAATAGGGAGGTATAAATAATGGCAAAGAAAGAAAAAAACATTTATTATGGTACTGGTAGAAGAAAATCAAGTATTGCAAAAGTTAGATTGATTTCTGGTACTGGGAAAATTACAGTAAATGGAAAAGATGTACATGAATATCTACCTTATGAAACTTTAATTATGAATTTATCACAACCGCTTGAATTAACTAATACAAAAGAAATTTTCGATGTTAATGTTGATGTTTGTGGTGGTGGTTTTTCAGGGCAAACTGGAGCAATTCGTTTAGGAATAGCTAAGGCTTTATTAGAATATGATTCTACAACTCCAAAAGATAGTGAAAATAGTTATAGAAAGTTGCTAAAAGCAAATGGACTTATTACTAGGGATTCTAGAATTAAAGAGCGTAAAAAACCAGGTTTGAAAAAAGCAAGACGTGCACCACAATTCTCAAAACGTTAATATGTTTATTTACCCAATTTATTTGGGTTTTTTTATTATAAAAAAGGCTTTAATAAGCCTTTTCGTTAGCGACAATTATTTCTTGAGTCACAATTTCTAAATAAACATATTATAATAAATACTACTATTATAATCCATAACCAACTATAGTTATTATTGTTTTGACATCCCCAGTAAATTGGACAACCATATTCAAATCCGTACATAAGATATCTCCTTTCTATGTATTATATTTTATTTTTTTATTTTGGTAATAATAATTACCTATTTTTTATTGTTATTTTTGTTATTATTTTTCATATATTGTAGTGATATTTATGTTAAAAGTTAAATTTAAATTTTTTTTAGTCGTTATATTGGTATTAATTATTTTAATTATTGATAAATCTGTTGCTATATCACATATTGATGAATTTCCATTATTGGGGAAAGTTATATTTATTGATGCAGGACATGGAGGACGTGATCCAGGTGTAGTATATGGAAATGTTTATGAAAAAGATATTAATTTGGAAATTTCAAAGTTGTTAGAAGAAAAACTATCTTTGAAAGGTGCAACTGTATTTTTAACTAGAGATAGTGATATAGATCATTCTAGTATTTATGATGCACACAAAAAAAGAGGTGATTTATATCGTCGAATTAAAATGATAGATGATAATTATTTAAAAGTTGATATTTATTTATCTATTCATATTAATTGGTATAAGGATTCTTATTACAAAGGAGCAGAAGTTTTATATTATGATGGTAATAAATTTAATAAAGTTTTAGCATCAAGTATTCAAGAAAGCCTAAAAATTAATACTTCGACAAACAGAGAAATAACAACTACAAATCTTTATATGTATAAGTATATTAATACTCCTGGAGTACTTATAGAGTGTGGATTTTTATCTAATTATCAGGAAAGAAAATTATTACAAGATAAAGCATATCAAGAAATTCTTGCAAATAGTATAACGTATGGCGTTATTGAATATTTTAATAATATTTAGGATTTTTTAATTTTATGAATAAAAATACTATTAGTGATGGTAAGGAGATTATATGAAAAGAATTACATTAATAATAGTATTTTTAATTAGCTTTTTTTTATCTGAGAAAGTTTTAGCTAGAGAAGCTATGTTTTCTTCTTCGGAAAGTTTAAATTCAATTTCTTATGTTAAGCATGATGGACATTATTATTATTTTAGGAATGCAAAGGCTATTAGAAATGTTTTAAATAGTAATATAGCTTATTGTATTGAACCCTTTGCTACTTTAATTGATGGAACTAATTATACAGGATTTATTGAATATGATAGTATTTTTAATTTATCAAAGGAGCGATAACAAAGGTTATTTGAAACTCCTAGGAAAGTTGATAAACAACTAACTTTCATAATAATACCATAATTTTAATGTTCTTCCAATAGTTTTATGCAAATTTATTAATGTAAATGATGTAATTTAGTCTAAATTAATTTTATGAGTCAATGTAAAATTTAGTAAAAAAGTTCCACTTTCTAGAAAAAGAACACTATATTTATATTTGTGAAACAAGAACCCAAAATTGGCTATATAATATTACAAAAAAGTAATTTAGCATTGATACTAAATTCTATATTTCAAATTGAGGAAATGGGTCAGAAATTGATAATTCTCATTTTTTTCGGTTCTACTATGCTACTAAAAAATAGCAAACTATTTTAAAAATTTTTTTCCAATTTTATAATATGTTTCAATAATCTCATTTTTTAAATCAATAAAATCACTATAATCAATTATATTATTGTTTAATAGTGCTGAATTAATTAAATTGTTATCATGTAATTCTCTTAAGCTGTTAAGTTTTTTCGTAATTTCTTTATTACTTTCTTCACTAATACATTTCATAATAGGAGTTATAATATTTTTTTCTGAAATTATTTTTTTATTAAATTCTACTATCAATTTTTGAGATTCTAATTTTCTTTTGTTTAAATTCAGTTCACTATTGTTTTTTAAACTTTCTAACTTAGATATTTCAGTTTCAATAATTTCATTTAGATTGTCAGTTCTTTGCGGAATATTTATTAATTTATACCAAGATAGATTATAATCATTTAATTTGTCTTTTTTTTGCCTTGACTTTTCAAATATAAAGAAAAGTATAACTGCACCAACATTTATTGTTGCAATTACGATATTTACTATTTCTACCCAACTGATTTTATCATTAATAACACAATTAACTACTTCGTTCATATTTACCTCATAACATCAATGTTGTTTAATGCGTCATTAATTCCATCAGTAATGCTAATAAATGCATTTTCATTACAATCAAATTCATACTTTTCTAAAAATTTTTCTTTTGTTTTAAAATATCTAACGCTTTTTCCAAATGCACCTAAGAAAAATGATGGGTTAATAGATACAATATTTTTGGGAATAATAATTATATATTGGTGTTGATCTATATCTAAAGTATCTATTGAAAATTTTTTTCTTTGCGTGTCACCTAAATCTCGTCCTGATAAAACTAATAAATCATTGATTTTTTTGATTCCTTTTGTGATTTCAATATTTTTTCTCATTTATTTTTCCTCCTTAATTTTTTTTAAATATTCCTTATCTACATAAAATTCACATGATATTATTGTTCCTGGAAATTTGTTATTTAAAAGTTTTACATACTTTTCATCGGGTCTTTTATTTAAATCATTGGTTTTGTTAAATGCGATTACTTTGGTTCCTTTTCTTTCTTTACTATCTTTTAAAGTATATGTTCCATCAAATAAAATATGTGTATGTCCAGATAAAATAATCATCTTAGGAATTTCATTGTTTATAGTTTTTCCTAATTCTGTAAAGCTTTCAATAAATTTTATTGTTCCAGTACCTCTATCATTGTCATCTGTTTTTTTTCTACTTATCATCCATTGTAATGCAAAGACTGTCCATGAACTTTCTTCGTTCCAACCAAAATCAAATAATTTTTCATGATATTTTGTTTGATTTTCTAGTTTCTTTTTTGTTTTATCACTGATAGTATTATATTTTAAACTTTCATATATAGTATCTCCTAAACTAATAAAAGTTAATTTCCCTTTAGGTACTTTTTCACTTTTTACATTCTTGCTAAAATGACCACTAACATACCAAATACCGTTTTCTCCACAATGTTGATTGGCATTATCAATTATTTCACCAACTAATTTATTGAAATGGTTTACACCTTCATCGTTTAAGACAAACCCACTAGTCTTTAGACAGTTATTATAATACTCGATAACTTTATTTGTCATTAAGTTTGTATCTTTTTCATACGCAAAAGGATCTAATCTTCTTACATCCGGGCTCTCAACCTTACTTATTCCTAAATGTTTAATTAAACCGCTATTTAAAAATATTTCGATGGCTGATTCGGATTTGGGATAATTTCCTGCTAGGCCTATTTTTAAACCAATCTTTTTTCTGAGTTCTAATCCATTTAAAACGATAATATCCGTAACTAATGAAGCATCTAATCCTAGCATCTCACAATTTGAATAATCAAAATATATTTTTTTGATTTTCCAATTAAATATGGCAGAATTAATTTGTTTTAAAATGTTTATAGTTTCATTTGCATTTTCTATAAAACAAAATGCCTTTGGAATAGAAATTATAACTTTATCTTTTATTTTTACAGGTTTTGCATAAAATTTATTTGTATTTAATATATTTAAAACTTTATTTTGAATTTTCTTTTTCTTTTTTTTAGTTGGTGCCATTATATTACGAAATGGATTATATGTTTTATTCTTTCTTTTTATTTTATTTCTTTCTATTTTTTTGCATCGATTTTTTTCAAAATCAATTTTATTTCTGCCCAAAGGAATCACCACCTCTCATTTAAGATATTATATCATCTTTTACCATTTTTTGTATATTCTCATTAATTTAAAGTAATTTTATGTTAAAATATAAATGTAATTAATCTTTGGAGGTGCACTATGGCATTTAAATCATATAGTTGGTCTATAGGGACTACTAGTTTTAGAACGAGTCAATTAAATTATAAAATAGAAAGACAATTACAATTATTAAAAGAATTTTGGAATAATAATCCTAATGCAGAATGGAATAATGACACACAAGAAAAATATTATAATTATTTAAAAGAAAATAACTTTTTGGATGGAGAAGCAAAAATTCCAGATAAAGATGCAAGAGAAAAAACATCTGGTTTAGCTGATATAGGCGTTTTAACTAGAGATAGAAAATTAACTGAAGTTGGATCTAATATTGAACGATTATTATATAAGCCAATGAATAAAAATAATATATTTATGATTTCTGAAGATAGTTATAAATATTTATTGCAATTTTTAAAATTACAAATTAATAATGATGATATTAAAATAAAACCATTTATAGCACTTATTTATATGATTGAAAATTTAGATTACTTATCTTATGATGAATTTACTTATTTACTTCCACTTTGCAAAAATAAATATGATGTCACCAAAATGGTTCAAACAATAAAAAATGCTGAAAGATCTGGAGTTTCTATTGATGAAATTATTACAACAAAAATATTTGAAATGAACAATTATGTACAAGCTTTATATTATTTTAGTAAAGAATATCCTGTAACAGAGGAAACATTTGAAAAAATAGGATTAAATAGAAAAAGCAAAACATACGACAGACCTTATAATGCTATTTATCATACTTTAGTTGATTTAGTATTTCATTTAAAGCATGAAAGTTTTGATGATAGACTTCTAAAATATAAAGAATTATTTGATGAATGTAAAAAAATATCAGGAAATGCTAGAATGTTATGGCAAGATTATTTATTCATGGGATATAGGATAAATAAAATTGATGAAGAATTTGATAAGAGGTTTAAAGAACTTGATATTAGTTTGACTAAAAATATAATTGATTTTAAAAAGGAATTTTTTATTAAATTACATTTATTTAAATGGAAAGTAAATTTGAAAGATTTTTTTGATTTAAATAAACGATATTTTTCATTAACGGACATTATAAAATTTGAGGATGAGAAGATAGAATTAGATATATTGCCAAAATACTATTTTAAAAATATAATTGATGATTTGCTTAATGAAAAGTTGTTAGAAGATAATGATTATTTAAATAAATTTTATTCAGATATCCCAATAGAAAATATTTCACCATACTATAATATTAATATAGATGATGTAATTAATAATATTAATGAGGAATTAGGAACAAATTTAACAGTTAATAACATTAATACATATATTAAGGATGAAAAATTAAAGAGCTTTAATGAGTTAATAGATAATAAATTTAAAACAACTGATTTAATTAGAATATTAGAGCAAATAAAAAATAGAAATGATGAAGAACTAAATTCATATATTACAGATGATGCAAATATACCAACAATTTTTGAGTACATACTTGGAATAGCTTGGTATAGAATTAGTGGAAAAAAAGGAAACATTTTAGACTATATGAATTTAAGTTTAGATGCCAACTTCTTGCCAAAGACACATGCTGGTGGCGGAATGGCAGACATTGTATATAAGTATGATAAGGATACATACCCCAAACATGATTTATTAATTGAAGCAACGATATCTGGCTCTACTGGTCAAAGAGTTATGGAAATGGAACCTGTTTCTAGACATCTTGGTGAAAATATAAAACTTACTGATAATTTAAATGATTATGCTTTATTTATTGCACCTAATTTGGAAGAAAGGATAATCTTAGATTTTAGAAATATGAAAACAAGATTTTATCCAAAAGGAAATGGCGAATTTATTGAAGGCTTAAAAATTATACCAATTGATATTGATATACTGAAAAAGATACTTGAAAAAAATATGGATTATAATGAAATATATAAATGGTTTGATAAGGCATTTAAATCAAACGTCCCTGATCCTATTTGGTATAGAGAAGAAATTTTTGAAAATATATAAAAGATAGTTGTGAATCTATCTTTTTTTTGATATAATTATATAAGAAAATACGATGCCGAAAATGGAAATGGAGATGTAAAATGTGAAAACAATTTCGATTAATAATAGAAGATATATAGGTAGCAAAGCACGGATGATTGATTTTATTGAAAATACTATAAAAAAAGAAAAAATTGAATTTTCTTCATTTTTTGATTTATTCGGTGGAACTGGCATAGTTGGTGATTTTTTTAATAATCAAAAAACTAAAATATATGTTAATGATTTGTTGAAATCTAACTATTTATCTTATCTATCATGGTTTGGCAATGAAAAAATAGATAAAAACAAAATAAAATTGTATATAGAAAAATATAATTCACTTTCTGACTTAGAAGAAAACTATTTTTCAATTAATTTTAGCGATACTTATTTTAGTAAAGATAATTGTAAAAAGATTGGTTATATAAGAGAAGATATTGAAACTAATTATCTTTCTAATAACTTAAATACAAGGGAAAGAGCAATACTTATAACATCTTTATTGTATGCAATGGACAAAATTGCAAATACAGTTGGACATTATGACGCATATAGAAAAAATGGAGATTTAGATAAAAAGTTAGAATTATGCATGCTTGATTTAAAATCTAATACAAATAATAAAAATAATAAAGTTTTCAACGAAGATGCTAATGAATTAGTTAAAAATATAAAAGCAGATGTTGTTTATATAGATCCACCATATAATTCAAGACAATATTCTGATGCATATCATTTATTAGAAAATGTTGCAATGTGGGAAAAAAATGAAGTACATGGTGTTGCTAAAAAAATGGAGAGAAATGGAATAAAGAGTAAATATTGTTCCGTATCGGCTCCACTTGCTTTTAAAGACTTAATTGAAAATATAAATGCGAAATATATAATTGTTTCGTATAACAATATGGGTGCTAAAGGAGCTGGCAGATCACAAGCAAAAATTAGTGATGAAGATATTATTAATACTTTGAGAATGAAAGGTAAAGTCAAAGTATATGAAACTGATTT
>CALVJN010000018.1 GCA_944332205.1 uncultured Bacilli bacterium
ATATATATATTCCTAATTTAAATTTCTTAAATTCAAACAAACAAAATGGACCTCTTTCGAGGTCCTTCAGGGGGTTTGGTTGAATACACTCTTACATTATATGACGGTAAGAGTGTGCATAATGTTTTACCATCATGCATATTAATCATAATATGTTATTTAAAAATTGTCAATTGAATTTATTTTTATTTTTTAAATTAATCTATTTTTATTGTAGCAATAAGTCTCTTTTTTAATTCTTCTTTATCATAACATTCATTTTTTAAGTAGTCATCAGAATCCATTTTTGCTTGTACTAATATCTTATAATCATTTTTCAAATTAGCCATTTTAAAAGTCATATCCCCACTTTGTTTTGTTCCAAATAAATCACCTGATCCTCGTAATTTAAAATCTTCTTCGCTAATAACAAAACCATCAGTTGTATTTTCCATTATTTCTAATCTTTTAGTATCAGAATCACTTATTAATAAACATTTAGATTCTAAAGAATTTCTTCCCACTCTTCCTCTTAATTGATGTAAAGTAGAAAGTCCAAACCTATTAGCATCAAAAATAACCATCATAGTAGCATTAGGAACATCTACTCCTACTTCTATTACTGTCGTACTTATCAAAATATTTACAATATTTTGTTTAAATTCTTCCATTATTAATTCTTTTTCTTTAGCTTTCATTTTACCATGTACAATGTCAATTTTATACTTATTACCAAAAATCAAATTTATTTTATCACGTAAAGTATATATATTAGTTAAATCCAAATCATCATTTTCTTCTATTAAAGGCGCTATAACATATACTTGATGACTTTCTTTTAATTCTTCTTTCATTAAATTGTAAACATCATTCATTTCTTTAGTAGTAAATACTTTAGTCTTAACTGGTATTCTTCCTTTAGGCATTTGTTTTATTATCGATACATCCATATCACCATAAATGGTTAAAGCATAAGTTCTAGGAATTGGTGTTGCACTCATATATAAAACATCTGGTTTTATACCTTTATTTTTCAAATTAGAGCGTTGATTAACTCCAAATCTATGCTGTTCATCAGTTACTACTAGTCCTAAATTATTATATTCTACATCTTCTTGAATAAGTGCATGTGTTCCAATAATTATATTTACTTTTCCTTCTTTTAATTCATTATATATACTTTGCTTTTCTTTCTTTGTAATTGACCCAGTTAATAATTCAATATTTATTTTTTCTTTTCCAAGTAACTGTTTAATATTATTATAATGCTGAGTTGCTAATATTTCCGTTGGTGCCATCAAAGCACTTTGATAACCGCAAAGATAATTATAATACATTGCTAAAATAGCAACAATTGTTTTTCCACTACCAACATCACCTTGTAAAAGACGATTCATTCTTCTTTCACTATTTAAATCACTTATAATTTCTTCTAAAGCTTTTAATTGATCTTCTGTTAACTCAAAAGGTAATTTTTTTATAAATGTATCTATTTTCTTTTCTGTATGTCTTTTAATACCAACATTATCTTTATTATTTTCTGCACGTAAATAATTTATTTTAAACATAAATTCAAATAATTCTTCATATTTAAGTCTTATACTAGCTTCTTTAAGTTTATCGTAATTAGGAGGATTATGGACAATATTTAAAGCTGTCTTTTTATTTAAAAAATTATATTTTTCAATTAAATGTTTAGGAATACTATCTACAATTTCATTTCCATAACTAACCAAAGCATTATTTATAGCACTGGAAATAACTTTTTGAGTAAGTCCACTGGTAGTATGATATACAGATTCAATTCTCTCTTGATTTGTTAAACTTCCAAATTTTATATCTGAAGCATTTACTATATTTTTATTTGGATCATATTTACCAATAACAATTATTTTTTCTCCTATTGGTAAACTTTGTTTTAAAAATGCTCTTCCGAAAATAGATACACCAACAATACCATTAATAGTTGATAATCGAAAGTTTAATTTATTGGTTCCTCCTCTAAATCTAATTACTAATGGAATACTTTCTACTTTTCCGTCTATTACTATTTTTTGCTCTAAATCTGTAACTGTTTTTAAATCTGTTCTTTTTAAAACATCATATCGAAAAGGATAATGTGTAACTAAATCATCTATTGTAAATATACCTATTTTATTTAATAAAGGCTCTGTTTTAGGGCCAATTCCTTTTACTTTAGATAACTTATCCATACTACCACTTCCTCTTGTGTATTATACCATAAAAGTTAAAAATTAAAAAGCAAAAACAAGTTAACTTTAAAATAATATAAATTTAATTATATTCTTCTTGACAAATCTTTTTCTTTCGATTATTATAGAAATCACCAATTCGGAAAATGGCGAATTGGTCGCTAGTATCACACTAGCCAACCCCTTTTTATTCTTTTGTGAAGTACCTTCTTCAGGGGGAGGTACTTCTTTTTTTTGAAAAAAAGACTATTATTATTTTTATTTTAATAATAATGGTCTTTTTATTTTTATCTTTAATTATTATTCTTATTAGTTAAACTTTCATAATATTTGTATCTTTCTTCAGCATTTTTCTGATTTTGCTCATATAAATCATCTTTTTTATCAGGATTTACTTTTGCTAAAGAAGAATATCTTGTTTCTCCATCTAAGAATTCACTATATTTAGAAAAGTCAGCTTTACTATCTAAAGAAAATTCTTTTGTTTCTGGATTATATCTAAATATTGGGAAATATCCTGAATCTGTAGCTTTCTTTTCTTCTTGAATACTATTAGTCATTCCAAGTTTTATTCCTTGAGCAATACAAGGTGAATAAGCAATTATTAGTGAAGGGCCATTATAATTTTTAGCTTCTGTGAATGCTTTAATTGTTTGCATCATATTTGCCCCTAATGATACTGTTGCAACATAAACATGGGGATATGATAAAGCAATTTTAGCAAGATCTTTTTTTGCTACAGTTTTACCGGTAGAAGAAAATTTTGCAACACTGCCAATTTTACTTGACTTTGATGACTGCCCACCTGTATTAGAATATACTTCAGTATCTAATACTAAAATGTTAATATTTTCTCTTGTCGATAATACATGATCTAAACCATTATATCCAATATCGTAAGCCCAGCCATCTCCACCAATTATCCAAAAAGATTTTGTTTTTATAAATGGCTTCAATTCAATTAATTCTTTTATCTTGGATTTTTCAATTACTTCATAAAGTAGACAACTTGATTCATAATCACATTTTTTATAATATGAAGCAAATATTTCTTTGTATTCATTTGGTATTTTCTTTAAATTATTATATATTGCATTTTTTATTCTCTCTTTATGAACTTTATCAGCAAGAGCCATTCCAAAGCCAAATTCTGCATTGTCTTCGAATAGAGAATTAGCCCATGGAACACTATATGAAGTACTAGGTATACTTCCGCCATAAATAGATGAACATCCAGTTGCATTAGCAATAACTAATTCACTACCGAATAATTGAGTTAACAATTTTAAATATGGAGTTTCCCCACATCCAGCACATGCGCCAGAAAATTCAAACTTTGGATAAGCAAATTGACTTCCCTTTATGGTATTTAAACTCATTACTTTCTTTTCTTTTATTTTTTCAAAAAGATAATTGTTTTTTTCAATATTCTCTTCACTTTTTACTTCCATTGTAGGTTTCATTATTAACGCTTTTTTGTTATTTTTTCCAGGGCACACATTACTACATAAACCGCACCCTGTACAATTATCCATGTTTACACCAATAACAAATTTTAAATTTTTATCTTTAATTAATGAATCTTTTAAATCTTTTTTCAATGATTCAGGAGCTTTTTTTTCTTCTTTGTCATCCACTAAAAAAGGCCTTATAACTCCATGTGGACATACTAAAGAACATTGATTACACATTATGCAATTTTCTTTGTTATAGCAAGGAAGAAATTCTGTAATATCTTTCTTTTCCTTTTTTGAATATCCTCCTTCAAAAGTTCCATCAACATATTGTTCTAGTTTACTTATTGGTATAGAATTACCTTTTCTTTCATTGATTAATTCAAAAACACTTTTATTATTCTTAATTATTCTCTCATTCTTAATTATTATATTTTCTATTTCAACATTTTCTAATGTTTCTAATGCTCGATCTATTGCTTTTATATTTTTTTCAATAATTTCTTTACCTTTATTAGTAAGTAATGTCTCTAAAGATTTTTTTATTTCATTGATTGCAAAATTAAAATCTATAAGTTTACCAATTTTAAATATTATAGTAGCCATTATAGTATTTATCTTATTATTTAAACCTTCTTCTATCGCTATTTTATTAGCATTAATTATATAAAATCTTATATGTCTTTTTTTCAATATTTCTTTTTCATTATTATCCATGTATTCTAATATTTGTTCTTTTGTCTTAGAAGTGTTTAAAATAAAAATTCCATTTTCTACTATGTTATCTAACATATTAAATTTCTTTAAATAAGTATCTTTGGTACATACTATTATCGTTGGATTTTCAACATAATAAGTTGATCTTATTTTATTATTACCTAATCTAATATGGCATTTTGTTACTCCTCCAGACTTTTTAGAATCATATTCAAAATATCCTTGAGTAAAAGCTTTTGTATTATTGCCAACTATTTTTAAAATATCTTTTGATACACTTACCATACCATCAGAACCAAAACCATATATTAATATCTCATAATTTGGATTTTTATAATCTAATTTTACTGGTTTTAAACTCAAATTTGTTACATCATCATCAATACCAATTGTAAACCCATTAAAGTTATCTTTCGAATCTAAAAATTCAAAAACACTATTTATATGATCTGGCGTTGTATTTTTACTTGATAGTCCATAGCGTCCACCAATTACTTTAATTTTCCTATTACTTTCTTTAATAACATCCGATACATCTAAATATAAAGGTTCTTTTGATCCTGGCTCTTTAGTTCTATCTAATACTGCGATACTTTTAACGCTTTTAGGGAGTACATTGAAAAAATATTTACTACTAAAAGGTCTATATAAATGGACTTCAATAAGTCCTACTTTTTTATTATTTTTATTTAGTATATCTATAGTTTCTTTTATGGTTTCGCAAACTGATCCCATTGCAACAATAACTTTAGTAGCTGATTTATCCCCATAATAATTAAATGGCTTATAATCATTGCCAGTTATTTCATTTATTTTTTGCATATAATTATCTACTATATCAGGTAGTGCATTATAATATTTATTTCTTGCTTCAGTTATTTGAAAATATATGTCATCATTTTCATTAGTTCCCCTTGTTACATTGTTTATACTAATGGCTCTTTTTCTAAAATCTATTAATGATTTTTTATCTATTAGTTGTTTTACTTTATTTATATCTATTAGTTCAATTTTTTGAAGTTCATGGCTTGTTCTAAATCCATCAAAAAAGTTTAAAAAAGGAATTCTTCCTTTTAAAGCTGATAAATATGATACACTAGTTAAATCCATTACCTGCTGAACAGACGATAATGCAAGCATAGCAAAGCCAGTTTGTCTTGTTGCATAGATATCTTGATGATCACCTAGTATTGATAGTGCATGAGTAGCAATACTTCTTGCTGCTACATTTATTACACAAGGAAGCATTTCCCCTGCTATTTTATACATATTGGGAATCATTAATAATAATCCTTGAGAAGCAGTATAAGTAGTTGCAAGTATTCCATTTTGTAATGCTCCATGAACTATTCCAATTGCTCCAGCTTCACTTTCCATTTGAACCACTTTTACGGGATAGCCAAAAAAGTTTTCTTTTTTTTCATTTGCCCATTTATCTATATATTCTGCCATTGGTGAGGCTGGTGTTATTGGATATATTCCAGCAAGTTCCGAAAAATTGTAGGATACATAACTACAAGCTTCATTCCCATCCATAATTTTATACATGTTATCACTCTCTTTATATTACTAATTATATATTTATTATATAATAGCTTTAATTTTTTTTCATTAAAAAAAGTATTAAAAAATCGACTTTATAATACTTTTTAATAATATTTTTATTTTTTCTTATCTTTTTCAGTTTCTTTTACAATATAGATTGGTCTTTTTTTTGTTTCAAGATAAGTTTTTGAAAGATAAGCACCAATTATACCTAAACAGAAAAGTTGAACACCACTTACAAAGAAAATAATACATACTAAACTTGGCCATCCTCCAACAGGATCTCCAAACATTAAAGTTTTAGCAATTATAACAATAATCATAATAAATGATACTATAAAAAACATGATTCCTATAATTGCTGCAATAACTAGAGGCACTGTTGAAAAGGCAATAATCCCTTCAAATGCATAAATTAAAAGTTTCCAAAAGCTCCATTTGGTTGTTCCAGCAACACGTTCAACATTTTCGTATTCTAACCATTTAGTTTTATATCCAACAAAACTAAATAATCCTTTAGAATATCTATTATATTCTTTTAGTTCTAATATTGAATCAACCATTTGTCTTGTCATCAATCTAAAATCTCTGGCACCATCAACCATTTCTGTTTTAGACATCTTATTTATAATCTTGTAAAACATTCTTGCGAAAAAACTTCTTATTGGTGGTTCTCCTTTTCTTGTAACACGGCGAGTACCAACACAATCATAACCCTCATTTTCAATAGCATTATACATCTCAATTAATAAATGTGGTGGATCCTGTAAATCAGCATCCATTATTGTAACATAATCACCACTTGAATATTCAAGACCCGCAAGCATTGCAGCTTCTTTCCCAAAATTTCTAGAAAATGATATATATCTTGCCTTATCATCTTTTTTAGAAAATTTTCTTAAAATTTCTAATGTTTTATCTTTTGATCCATCATTTACAAAAATATATTCAAAATTTAAATATTCCATCTTCTCTTCAATTTTTTTAATTTCTTTGTAAAATAATGGCAGAGCCTCCTCTTCGTTATAACATGGTACTATAATTGATATCTTCTTTTTCATACTAATCTTCCTTTACTTTCTTTTCAATTTTTTCAAATATCCCAAGGTATTTAACTTCTAATGATTTGTTTTGTGGAATATTATAATAATTTTTAAATTCTTTTTGTTGAAAAACATTTGTTGGATTATATCGCCAAATTAAATATATCGGGTTAGCTTTAACAACTATGGTATTTTCTTCGTATTTTAATTGTTCTTCTATATATTCTTCTCTTGTAATATCAATATATTTAGTGATACTTAGCAAGGACAGATAATAAATTACCAATATTCCTACAAAAGATATTAATAATTTAGGATATATTTTAATTTCCAATTCTTTTAATAGAGTAGATATTGATATAATCATAAAAAATACAATAATAATATTGGTACCTTCATCCCAAATTGGTGAAATAAAAATTGTAATACTAGATAAAAAACTTATTATAAATAAAAGTATAAGAAATTTTTTTATCTTTACATTCTTTATTAAATGAAGAATACTTAGAAACAATAAACAAATATACAATATAAAATAAAAAATATAATACCAATTTTCTACAGCAAATACACCAAAATATTTGTTAATTATTAAATTTAAGTTCACTGGTGAATAGTAAAAAAAGTTATATGTCAAGCTAAATATTAATATTACATCAAACAATGTTATAATTAATCTTTTATAAATACAGCTTTGTAATTTATCATTAAGATAATAATTAATTGGTATAGCTCCTAGCAAAAATAAAATAATATTTTTAGAAAAAATTGTATCTATATAATTAGATAAATTTGCTAACGATATTTCTATACTATTATAAAATAATGTTTTATCTACAAAATACATGGATAAAATAAAACATATTATTTGCAAAATTATTATTAATAAATATTTTTTATATGATTGTTTTATTTTTCTGAAGAAATAAATAAAGAAGAAAATATTGCCAAATAGAAATATAAATGATAGATGAATAGATGAAAGAGATATATATATAGTTATTAACAATAAAATAATCAATTCTTTAATATTAATTACTAGAGTTTCTTTATTAAATAAATACATATAATATATAAATATCATTAATATAGGAAATGTATAAGTAACTGTCGAAGTTACTGACAAATAATTGTAAGAAAATGTAAAAGTTGAAACCAAAATAGTTCCTAAAAATGGAAATATATAATAATATTTATTTTTTACATAACCTAATAAATTATTGCAATAATAGACAAACAAACTCATTAAGACAGAAAATATTAAATTAAATAAAAACTTATTGTATGTCAAAAAGTTTATCAAAAATCCACTTATAATTCTACCATCATTGAAACTTATATTGTTTATTGAATTAATAATTCCTTCTTTTCCAATTAAATAACTTGTCCAGTCGGCACCACTAATCGGAGCTAATGAACTAATTATAAAGAAAAAAAGAAAAGTAAAAACTACTATTTTATATTTAAAATCTAAAACTTCCATTCTCTCTTTCATAACTACCTCTAAATGCTATCGATATAATCTTCTAAGTTTTTAATTATATTTTCTGTATTGCTAACAAACTTTTTTGGTTTAAAATCTTTTGCTTTTTCTAATATTTTGCCTATTTTTGTAAAATCTTTTAATACTAAAATATATTTTTTCTTTCCGAGATTTTCGATGATTTGTAACTGATGATCGTTAACATGCTCATTATATTTAGCAAGTCTTGGTGCTGCTATTACAACTTTACCATGCAATAATCCCGATAATATTGATCCTACCCCACCATGGGTAATAAGTAAATCACATTTTGTAATTAAATCTTCAAACTTATCATTTGGTATTAAATCAAATATTTCCATATTTTTACTTTCATACTTTGTACAACCAGCTTGCACTATTACTTTATCTTTAATCTTTTTATTATCTATTTCGTGATCTATTGCAACAAGTAATCTTTCAAATCCTTTATCTTGAGTACCTAATGTTACTAGTATCAATATATCCACCCCCAATATTTAGCTTTTGGATAGAGTTTCAACATACTTTCCCATTGGACAATAAATAAGTCTGCAAAATGATAGATAATTCTGCCAGTTACAGTCTTGGTGTTACTATTAGCTAATGTTTCAATATATATTATTTTACTTCCAAAAATTTTCCCAATTATGCACATTGGACCTGCCGTATGTGCTCCTGTTGTAATAATTACTTTAGGTTTTATTTTACAGTATAAAACTAAACTTTTTATTGTATTATATAATAATTTAAAAGGATAAGTAAAAAAATGACTTTTAGTTCCATAAACTAAGAAATTAACTCTATTAGGATATTTTTCTAATAATCCCATATTTGATTTAGTTTTTTCTGTTATAATATGATAATCATATTTTTCGAACATTGGAGATAATCTTAACATTTCAGATAAGTGTCCACCTGTTGAAGATATAAACAATACTTTTTTTTGTTTTTTCATAACATCACCTTTTATCAAGTAAATCAAACCATAATTTTGATACATTATCTAGCGAATAATTAAGGGAATTTTCATAGCCGTTCTTAGCTATTTTGTCTCGATACTTTTTATCTTCAAACAATTTAACAATAGCATTTTTCATTTTTATTTTATCCCTTTTCGCAATAAGAATTCCGCAATCATTTTTTAATAGTGTCTTTACTCCTTCAGCACTATCAAAAGCTACTATTGGTACTTTATAGCTACAAGCTTCTAATACTGCTAATCCAAAAGATTCTGTATAAGAAGTTGTAACAAATATTGAACTATCTAACATTTTTAATTCTATCTCATTTTTAGAAAGAAAACCAGTTAAAATAACATTTTTCTTCAAATTGTGGCTATTTATATATTTTTTTAGATTATTTTTTTCTTCGCCATCACCAATTAGATATAGTTTTATATCTTTATAATCTTTTTTTAATAGTGTCACTACTTTTAACAAATCAAGTTGTCCTTTTTCTTTCGATAATCTCCCAATACTTATTAAATTATGAGATTGACAGTTACTTTTTTTCTTAGGAAGGTAGTCTAATGCATTTGGTATATATATACATTTAGTATTTACTTTATCTTTATAAAATTCTTGTAATGTTTTAGAAACTAAAACAAAGTAATTAACTTTTTTTACTGAATTAACAATTTTTTTAATATATTTTTTATTATTGTTATGATAGTTATGTTCTGTTGCTATTTTTATAATTGTTGGATCAGCATATTCTCCTACAAGACGATTATGAAAATCCCTAGTAGTTATTATATACTTACTTTTTATGTTTTCAATATATTCAATATTTAAATATTTTTTTCTATACAGCAATATTAAAGATTTTATTCCTTCTTTTAGAGTGGTAAAATATTTTTTTTCTTTTAAAGATTTTTTTAATTCTTCCTTATTAGGTTTAGTATTTATTAAATATTTTATATCTATTTTATTATCGAAATAAAATGCTGGTTTATCTAATACTTTATATGTTGATATTATTTCTATTTGATATTTTATATCTAACATTTTGCAAAGCGATGAAATGTATTGCTCAATTCCTCCATATCCTAAGTGAAGAGCCATTATTGTTATTGAATTTTCTTTTTTCTCTTTTAAAAAATTATCTATTAAATTTTCTAAATAAAATAAAATATAGCAAGTAATTAAAACTAATATGAAAGAAGAAATAACTGCATTAAATATTAATAAAATGTAGACGTTTATTATAGATATAATTAGACAAATTACATTAAAGGAAAGAATTTTTTTTGTTTTAAAAAGTGATTTTAACGCTTTGATTGTATAAATTAAATATGGTATAAAACAAACAAAGTTAATTAATAGGTTTGAAAGGTTAAAATTTAAATTATTAATTGGATTATACAGTATATTTTGATTATTAATTAAAAGGATGACTACTAATAAAATATAAAATAAAATAAGGAACAAATGTTGTTTTTTTTCTTTAATATTTAATAGATAATAAAGCAAAAATATAATTAAAATTAATAGTTGAAATATAATAATTATAAGGTTTGCTGAATAGGATAATGATATTATAGAAACCAATATTGCTAATATGTTAAAAGCACTTATTTTTTTATCAAAATAACTAAAAATAATTGGAAATAATAAAAATATTATATATAAAATAATGCTATTTTCAGAAAAATATGATAAATTAAGTAATAAACCTAAAATAATAGTAGCTGTTAAAGACAAATGATAAAATATAATTCTTTTTAGTTTTATTTTAGAATGCATATTTTTTAAAAATAAAAAAGTTAATAAAAAATAAATGCAATTCATAAAGTCTAAATAATCAGTATTGAGTACTATGGATAATAAGGTCATTAACGATATCAATGATACTATTGTTAATATTTGCTTTTTATTATAGTCAATATAAAAAAAGTAAATTAATTCTAATATTACGATTACGTTTTTAATTGCTATATAATATTTTAAATCAATTATACTTGCAATAATTAATAATATTTGACCAATAATAAATGATATTAAATATTTATTTTTTTCCATAATAATTTCTCCATATATATATTTTACCAAATTATTTAATTTTTTTTAAGTATTAGTTACAATTTAATTAAGTTTTTATTAGATGTAAATTTTTGTCTAGTTTTGTTAACTAATTAAAAGAGTACTTTGCAAAAGTAGACTCTTTTTTTATTATGTTATATAATTATATATACTAGAATATATAATTGGAGGTGTTTATGAAAAAAAGCAATTTTAATGTTGGAATTATATTTTTTGCTAGTATTTTTGTTTTCTTTTTATTAACATTTCCTGTGTTTGCGGAAGAAAAAGTAACAGGTAGAATATCTTCTACTACTGGGGTTAAATTAAGAAGTGGACCAGGAACATCGTATGACAGAATAGCTGGTGTTCCACATAATGCAAGAGTTACAATTCTTTCATATGTCGATGGTGGTAATGATAGCGGTTGTGAAGATGAATGGGCACAAATAATTTACGATGATACAAACTTATCTTATACTGGTTATATTTGCTCCACTTACATTGAAGATATTGAAACAGAAATAGTTGAAAATCCTACCCCACCTGCTTCTTCTGAGATGGCAAATATGACTGAAGAAGAATTTGAAGCTTATCTAGATAGTCAAGGATTTCCAGAAAGTTATAAAGTAAAGTTGAGAGCATTACATAAAATCCATCCGACTTGGATTTTTAAAGGTGTTAAAACTGAATATACTTGGGATGAGGTATTATCTTTAGAAGGTGAACAGGGAAGAAATTTGTATAATGTAAATCAATCAGCAAAAGAAAAAGGCCTTGAAGGATATTTATCAACAGCTCCTGGGGATTATGATTTTGCAACTGATACTTTTTTTGCACATGATGGTGTTTATTGGTTTCAAGCAAATATTCAAACGATAGGATATTATATAGATCCAAGAAATTTTTTAACTGAAAATTATGTTTTTATGTTTGAGGATTTATTATATGATCCAAGTTATCAAAATATAGATACAATAAATAAGATTTTGACTTCTGAGTTTATGCAACAATATTCACAATATTTTTTAGAAGCTGCTCAAACTTATAATGTGTCACCGATGTTTCTTGCATCACTATCAAGACAAGAAGTTGGTCTTAGTGATACAAATATAGTTACTAATGGTAAAGCTGGTGTTTTATCAGATGGAGTTGATTATACAGGATACTACAATTTTTTTAATCATGGTGCTAGTTCTTCTCCTGATCCTAAGTTAAAATCATTACAAGCAGCAAAAGAATATAAGTGGAATAACCCAAGAATTTCTATTATTGAAGGAACTTATCTTATTGCTTACAATTATATTATGTGTGGTCAATATACTTCTTATTTTCAACGTTTTAATCTATCACCTACAGCTACTAAAGGTATTTGGCACCAATATGATACAAATATAATTTCTCGATTAAGTCCAGCATCTACTACTTTTTCTTCATATAGAAGTATGGGAATTTTAGAACAAGAATTTTCTTTTTCTATACCTATTTATGAAAATATGCCTGAATCTACTACTCTTCCTAATTTAGGTAATCCTAATAATTGGCTTAAAGAATTAAAAGTAAATAATACTTTAGTTACAAATTTCAGCGGTGGAACTGTTGAATATTCTGTTACTGTTCCATATTCTGACAGCGTTACAATCGATGCTTCAACAGTTAATAGCAATGCTAAAATAGAAGGAATAGGACAAAAAAAATTAACAGGTGATAAAACAACTTTTACAATAACAGTTACAGCTCAAAATGGCGATGTAAAAACTTATAATATTACAATAAATAGAGAAGAAGAAGAAAATATAGATGAAGAATTAAAGTATACTGTTACTGATGTTTTAAATTCAAGCGGATTAAAGTATGACGATTATTACTTATGGAACATAACTTTGGCAACTGATGTTTCAGGATTAATTAACATTTTAACAAAAGATTATAAAACAGTAAGTATTAATATTCAAAATCGTGATAATCAAATAAAAAATGAAGGAACTATCGTTACTGGTGATAAAGTAACTATTTCTATAAATGGAGATTCAAAAACTTTAGAAGTTGTTATTTTTGGTGATAATAGTGGTGATGGTAATATTTCAGCCATCGATCTACTTAATATTCAAAAACATATTTTAGGTTATACTACTTTATTAGGTCCATATTATAGAGCCACTGATATAAATAAAGATTCTAATGTTTCAGCATATGATTTATTACAAGTTCAAAAACACATCTTAGGATACATAAACATTAGTCAACAATAGTTAAGGAGGTTACATGAAGTTATTAAAAAAAATATTTTTTATTTTATTATTTGCAATAACAATTACTTATAATACTACAAAGTGTGATGCTGCTAGCGCTTCTGTTCGTTTAACTTCTAGTACTAGTAAAGCTGTCGTAGGTAATTATGTTACATATACTGTTAAAATATCATCATCTTCACTACTTGGTAGTTTAGTTTATAAATTTAATTATGATACATCAAAATTGACTTTAGTAAGTGGAACATTAAATGCTGCGCCTGTTTTCTCTGGTAAGGAAAAATCAGCAACTTATACATTTAAATTTAAAGCTAAAGCTAGAGGAAATGCAACCGTATCTTTCGTTATTAATGAAGCTCTAGATTGGGATGGAAATAATTTAAGTATGAATAAAACCACGTCCAAAACAATCAGCATTATAACCCAAGCTGAATTAGAAGCAAGTTATAGTAAAAATAATTATTTATCTAGTCTTAGTGTTGATGGTTATAATATTTCACCTTCTTTTAACAAAGATACTTTAGAGTATTCATTAACATTAGAAAATGATATTCGTTCAATTAATATTTCGGGTTCTAAAGATGATTCTAAAGCTTCTGTCACTGGCCTTGGAACACATACTTTGAATGAAGGTATAAACAAAATAAATGTTATTGTTACTGCACAAAACGGTAGTACTAGAACTTATACATTGAGTGTTACTGTTAAAGAGCTTACACCTATTGTTGTAGATGTTAATGGAAAGCAATACAATGTAGTTAGAAAAAAAGAACTTATTACTTCCCCAAATTCAATGTATAAAGAAACAAATATAAAAATAAACGAAGAAGAAGTTCCAGCTTTCATAAATGAAGTTACTAATGTTACTTTAGTTGGGTTAACTGATTCTGAAGGCAATATCGCTCTTTATTCTTATAATAATGATGCATATACTTTATATAGGGAATTTTCTTTTAACAAAATAATTGTAACTGAAGAAAAAATTTCATCTATTCCTTCCGGTTATAAAGAAGTAAAAATAAAAATAAACGGTCAAGAATTAACTGCTTATCAAAAAGATTCTTCATCAAATTTTTATTTAATTTACGCAAAAAATATTGAGAATGGATTTACTAATTTATATCAATATGATTCAAAAGAAAATACCATTCAATTATTTAATGAGCAAGACAAAGAAGAAACTGACAATATAAGAGAAAAAAATAGAATTTATGAATATATTATCATTGGAATGGGAACTATATTAGTAGTAACTTATACATATTTATTAATAACAATGTTAAAAAAGGAACAAAAGACCATAAAAAAGAAAAAAAGCAATCAAAAATTTTTTGAAGAAAAAGATAAGTTTACAGAAAATGATATAGAAGTTGCAAATTTATTAGAAGATAGTAGTCAATTTTATAAAAATAGTGATAAAATAGAAGATGATATTTCATTAGAAAAGAAAAAGAACAAAAGAAAAAAAGAAAAGAAATAACATCTTCTTTTTTTAATTCTTTTACAAGGAGGTTTTATGAAGAAAAAAAAGATAAAAATAATGGGAATAATCTCTTTATTATGTATTCTTTTGAGTATTTATTTAATACGTTCTATTTACAAATTTAGTCAAATTGAAACAATGCTTAGATATTGTGTTATATTTATTATTTTTTTATTAGATATTTTTATTTTTATAAAATTATTTTTTAATAATAAAAAGAAAAAAAAGATATATAATACTTTTTTAATAATAATTACTATCACCTATATAATTTCAAGTTTTTATTTAAATAAAATATATACTTATTTTTCTAATTTAAATAAAAATGTTATATATTCTACTAGTTTAGTTACTCTATCAGAACGTGATGATATTGATCTAATAACTTTAAAAGATGCTAACATCGGTATTATATCAAATAATGATGAAAGTGATAAATTAAGAGAATTAGCATTAGAAATTATTTCTAGTGAAAATTTATCTAAGAATAACAATATTGTTGACTTTGATAATTATATAACTATGATTACTGCACTTTATGAAAAAGAGTTAGATTATGCTTTTTTACCTACTAATTTTGCCGATATTTATAGCACTACTGAAGGTTTTGAGAATTTAAAAAATGATTTAAAAATTATAACAAGCACTGAGAAAGAAGAAACTAAGGAAGAAGCACAACTATTAGGTAGTTCTAAAGATATTTCAGAACCATTTACAATTTTACTTATTGGCATAGATTCAACAACAGAAAATTTAAAGCAAGCTGATTCTTTTAATGGAGATTCACTGATATTAGTTACATTTAATCCTAAAACGATGACAGCTACAATGCTTAGCATTCCTCGAGATAGTTATGTTCCAATTGCTTGTTTTGCTGGCCAATATGAGAATAAAATAACTCATTCGGCTTCACGTGGAACTAGTTGCGTCATTAATACAATTGAAAACTTTTTAGATATTAAAATTGATTATTATATGAAAATTAATTTTACTGGTCTTGTCGATTTAGTTGATACTTTAGGAGGAATTGAGGTAGATGTTCCATATAGTTTTTGTGAGCAAAATAGTAAACGTGAGTTTGGAAATGGTACAATATATGTTACAGCAGGTTATCAAACTTTGAATGGTGAACAAGCTTTAGCATTTTCACGAAACAGAAAAAAGAATTCTGAATATTGTAGCAAAGAATGGACTCAAGGGAATCGTGATGATTTTGTAAGAGGAAATAATCAGCAAGCAGTTATTCAAGCAATATTAAACAAAATGAAACAATTTACTGATATAACTAAAATTGATGATATTTTGGAAGTTATTTCCAATAATTTAGATACTAATATGACTGAAGAAACAATATTTTCTTTTTATAATATTGCTAAAGATGTAATGTTTTCTTCTTCTAATGATGAAGTTTTAACTATTCAAAAACTATTTATTGCAGGTACTGGACAGTATATATACGATGAAAGTACAAAGTTACAATTATGGAATTATATACCTAATAAGAAAAGTGTCGAAGATGTAATAGAAGCAATGAAAATAAATCTTGGTGAACAAGAACATACACTAATTAAAGAATTTAGTTATTCAATAAAAGATGGATATGAACAAAAAGTAATTGGTGAAGGTCCTTATTCTACTTATACCACATATGATTTATTAGTTGATTTAACTGATAAAACTTTAAGTGAGGCACAAACTTGGGCAACTAAAAATAATATAAAATTAAATATTGAATATGTAGAAAATTCTAAATATAAAAATGGAACTATATTGAGCCAAGATTATCCTGTTAATAAGAGACTAGATAAAATTAATAATAAAACAGTGACAATAAAAGTTGTTAAAAACAAAGAAAATGAAGAAGACTCAAAAAAAATAAATTGTTTAGAAGATACTGATAATAGCATATGCAGTATTCCTAATTTTGTTTCTAAAACAAAAAAAGATGTTACTAATTGGGGAAGTAAATTTTCAAATACAATTTCAATTTATTATGAGTATGTAGAATCAGATAAAGAAGCTGGTACAATAATTAGTCAATCTGTAAAAGAAGGTACTTCGGTAAAAGATATTATTGAAAAAAGCACAACAATAACAATAACTATTGCAAAAGAAAAAGAAATTACTTCTAGCGAAAATACTGATAATAATAATGAAGAAAAAGATAATAGTTAAGTATGATATTTTATCATACTTTTTTATTAACATTTTTTTACTATTAAGAGGTCTTGTTTCAATAAAATTATAGACAAAAATATCATTTTATAGTATAATTTCATAGTTAGTTCTAAAAAAGAAAGGAGAAAATATGAATAAAAAAACAAACGATACTAAAATTATTATTTTAGGAGGTTTGGGTGAAGTAGGTAAAAACATGTATTGTGTAATGCATGATGATGAAATTATTATTATTGATTCAGGTATTAGTTTCCCTGATGGTGGTCTTCTTGGAATCGATTATATTTTACCTGATTTTGCTTTTTTAAAACAAAACCAAGATAAAATTAAAGCTTTAGTTATTACTCATGGTCATGAAGATCATATTGGTGGGATTCCATTTTTAGTTCAATCTTTAGAGATTCCAGCAATATATGCTCCTAATCAAGCTAAAGAATTGATTTTCTTAAAATTTCAAGATAAAAATATAAGATATGATAATTTGTTTGTATACGATGATAAAACTATTTTAAAATTTAAACATTTTCAAATAGAATTTTTCAGAACGACACATTCCATTCCAGATTCGCATGGTATTTTAATAAAAACGCCTAATGGTAATATTGTGACAACAGGAGATTTCAAGTTTGATTTTACACCTATTGGACCTATGGCTGATATTCACAAAATGGCAAGAATTGGAGAAAATGGTGTTGACTTATTGATTAGTGATTCAACTAATGCCTTAAATGAAGGTATGAGTATTAGTGAAACAAAAGTCGATAATGCTTTAAATGATATTTTTGACAAATATATAACTAGAAGAATAATTATTGCCACTTTTGCTTCTAATATTTATAGATTAAAACATATTATTGAAACTTGTTATAATCATGGTAGAAAAATTTGTGTTTTTGGTAGAAGTATGGAGAATAATATTAAAATTTCTATTGAAGGTGGTTATATTAATCATCCTGATATTTTAATTGAACCAGAAGAAGCTAATAATTTAAAACCTGGAGAAGTTACTATATTATGTACAGGTTCACAAGGAGAACCACTTGCAGCATTGTCAAGAATAGCTAATGGTTCTCATAAACAAATAAAATTAAGGCCTGATGATATTGTTGTTTTCTCGTCTTCCCCTATACCTGGAAATGCACTTTCTATTGGTAATACTATAAATAAATTGTATTTACAAGGAGTCAAGGTTTTTACAAATACATCTTTAAATGAAATACATACCTCTGGTCATGCCAATATGGAAGAATTAAAGCTTATGATTAGACTAATTAAACCAAAATATTTAATGCCTTTTCATGGAGATTATCGCATGCTTAAAAGCCATGCTAGTTTGGGTGTAGAATGTGATATTCCAAAAGAAAATACCTTTGTTTTACAAAATGGTGATGTTCTTAGTCTTTATAAACATACTATTACAAAAACTAATCCTGTTCCAACTAGTGATATTTATATTGATGGAAATCGTTTAGGAGAAATAAATAGTGCTGTTTTACGAGATAGAAAAATAATGGCTAGTGATGGAATTTTAGTAGTTATTGCAAATATTGATATGAAGCATAGAAATCTTTTAATTAGACCTAATATAACTACACGTGGTTTTGTATTAATAAATGAGAATGAGGCTCTAATTAAGAAAATTGAGTCAATGTCAGAAAAAATTATTACTGATAAACTTAAAGAAGAAAATGTTACTTTCTCTGATATTAAAGGTCAACTTATTGCGGAATTATTCCCTTATATTTATGAACTAACAGGAAGAAAGCCAATTGTGTTACCAGTAATATTGGATATAAGAAAAGAAAATTAAAAGGTATTATTTTTATTAATATTAATATTAAAATTATAATTGCAAGATAAAATTTAAGAAAGTTGTTTTACTTTCTTTTTTTTGCATTCAAATTTATCAAATTAAGTATAGAGTAACATAGCTACTAATTAAATAATTTATTTAAGTGGTTTATAAAAATTTCTATTGATAATTTTATTTTTTTTATTTTTTTATAAAAAAGGGGGCTATAGAATACATACAATGTTTGATTAAACATTAACATTATATTAGAGCAATGCATTATTGAAATATATATATTATACTTGTTATTATAAATTATTACACAAAAAAAGAATACTATTAGATATTCTTCTACTTTGCCTCTTCTTGAGCTCTTGTTTCTCTTATTACAGTAACTTTTATTGTCCCTGGGTATTGCATAGTTGATTCTATTTTTTCTTTTACATCTCTTGCAATTTTATGAGCACCTAAATCATCAACTTCTTCTGGTTTTACTATTACACGCAATTCTCTTCCTGCTTGTACAGCATATGTTTTTTCAATTCCTTCTATTTCATTAGCAACATTTTCTAATTGTTCTAAACGTTTAATATAATTTTCTAACGAATCGTTTCTTGCACCTGGTCTAGATGCTGAAAGTGCATCTGCTATAGCAACTATAATAGCAATTGTAGATTTAGCCTCCTGATCACCATGATGTGATGCAATTGAGTTAATTACTATATCATTTTCATTAAATTTTTTAGCTATATCAACACCTATTTCTACATGGCTACCTTCAACTTCATGGTCAATTGCTTTTCCAATATCATGAAGCAATCCTGCTCTTTTAGCAAGAATTACATTTTCTCCTAGTTCACTTGCAATTAACCCTGATAAATGTGCAACTTCTTTAGAATGTTCTAGGGCATTTTGCCCATAACTAGTTCTAAAATGTAATTTTCCTATTATCTCAATTAAATTTGGATCTACTTTTGTAATTCCTAATTCAAATAGTGCATCATTACCATAATCAATAATCTTTTGTTTCATATCTTTACTAACTTTATCATATAATTCTTCAATTCTTGTTGGATGTATTCTTCCATCTTTTAATAATGTTTCTAAAGTTACTCTAGCAATTTCTCTACGTAAAGGATCAAAACTTGATAATACAACAGCTTCTGGTGTATCATCAATAATTAAATCAACACCTGTAATTGCCTCTATTGTTCTAATGTTTCTTCCTTCTCTTCCTATAATTCTCCCTTTTAATTCATCATCTGGAAGTGAAACTACAGTTACCGTTTGTTCGTTAGCAATATCAGCTGCATATCTTTGCATTGAAATCGCAAGTAAATTTTTAGCCTTTTTATCAACTTCTAATTTTGCCTCATCTTCTTTTTCTTTTATATATATTGAAATTTCTTTAGTCATTGATTCTTCAACTTTTTTCATTACTTGTTTTCTAGCTTCTTCTTTGCTTAACCTAGCAATTTTTGTTAATTGTTCTAATTCTTCTTGCTTCAATTCTTCTATTTTTGCATATTCAGATTGGATATCCTTTTGTGACTCAATTATTTTTTTCTCTTTTTCTTCTAAAGTTAATTCTCTTTTTTGAAACAATTCATCACGTTTATCAAGATTATTTTCTCTTTGAATAAGTCTATCTTCAGATAACTTTATATCTTCTTTTTTTTCTTTTATTTCTTTTTCAGCTTCTAGCTTTGCCTTATTAATTTTTTCTTTTAATTCAAATAAAAAGTCTCTTTTTGTTTTTTCTGCTTCTTTTTTTGCTTTTTCAACAATTTCTTCAGCTTTTTTAGTAGAATTATTCATTTTTGTATTTATTACATAATAACCTATTAAAAATCCTGTCGATATTCCAACCACAACTAGCAAAATAGAGAATAATATTTCCATATAATTACCTCCATTTTCTAATTTGTATATTAAAACTATAATTAATATTACTAATTCTATTGTAGAGTTTTTTATCAATATTGTCAAAATAAATTTTTAAAAGTTATATTCAACAAAAAAAAAGAAATTATTTTTCTTCTTTCTTTTTACTTTTATTATCAGAAATTCCATAAAATGCACGCGTTTTTTCTTCAATTTCTGAACATAAATCTTTTTTATCTTTTAATAACAATTTAACATTTTCTTTGCCTTGTCCAATTTTCTCACCGTTATATGAAAACCATGCACCACTTTTTTCTATTATATTAGCATTTACCGCTAAATCAATTAACTCGCCTTCATGAGATATACCTTCACCATACATAATATCAATCGTTGCTGTCTTAAATGGTGGTGCTACTTTATTTTTTACAACTTTTACTGTGGTTTTATTTCCAACTATTCCCTCACCTATTTTTAATTGCTCACTTCTTCTTACTTCTAATCTTATAGTTGAATAAAATTTTAAGGCACGCCCTCCTGGTGTTGTTTCTGGGTTCCCAAACATTACTCCAACTTTTTCACGTAACTGATTTATAAAAATTGCAATTGTTTTAGTTTTATTAATCGCTCCGGATAATTTTCTTAAAGCCTGACTCATAAGTCTAGCTTGTAGTCCTACATGAGAATCTCCCATTTCACCATCTATTTCAGCTTGTGGTACTAATGCTGCTACCGAATCAATTACTATTATACTTACTGCCTCACTTCTAACTAAAGCTTCACAAATTTCTAATGCTTGTTCGCCTGTATCGGGCTGTGACAGTAAAAGCTCATTAATATTTACCCCTAGATTTTTTGCATAAGCTGGATCCAAAGCATGTTCAGCATCAATAAATGCTGCTCTTCCACCTCTTTTTTGTACTTCTGCTATAGCATGTAAAGCAAAAGTTGTTTTACCACTAGATTCAGGTCCATATATTTCTATGATTCTACCTTTTGGATATCCACCAACGCCTAGAGCAATATCTAACGATAAAGATCCACTCGGACAAACATCAACTTCCATATGTTTACTTTCACCCAATCTCATAATAGAACCCTTTCCAAATTGTTTTTCTATATCATTTAGAACTTGCTCTAATGTTTTATCCTTATCTATCATTTTATTCATAATTACCTCCACTTTTTTTATTTACAACTTAATAATACACTATACTTTTTAAAATTGCAACACATTTTTTCGAACAATTGTTTGTTATTCGATTTTACAATACTTTTTATTTAAAAAAAAAAGAATTTCTTAAATAGAAACTCTAAATTTTTAGCTTATTTTTCTTCGATTATCAATTTTTTATTAATATTATAATATTGAATCATAGATACAATAGACATAATTGTTGCAAAATATAAGAAAAATTCTGCTACTCTTAAACCAATCAATTCGAAAGGCAAATTTCCAAAAAATATTAATATTACTCCAATCATTAAGGATGCTGTTTTTAATTTACCACTTTTTATTGCTGCTACAACTTTCCCTTTAGCTGCTGCCTCCATCTTTATTGTATTTACTAATATATCTCTTACAACTATTACAACAGGTATTATAGCATCTATTTCATTTAAAGACGTCAACACTATTAAAACAGAATTTACTAAAATTTTATCAGCAATTGCATCTAACATCTTACCTGTATTAGTTATAAGCCCCTTTTTTCTAGCTATATATCCATCAAGAAAATCTGTTAGGCTAGCAATTATAAATAAAATTCCTGATATTATATACCTCAAATTCAAATCAACATCAACAATTGTCACATCAGGAAAGTCAATACCTATTTCATAAAACGGAAAACAAAGAATTATTATTATAATTATTGACAAAACAATTCTTGTTATCGTTAATTTATTTGGTAAATTCAAAATAATCACCTTTAACTTTCATATCTAATAATTCATTGGTTATTTTTTCTTCTTTTGGAATTAGCATATTTATTGTTATAAATATTATTATAAATATTAAAAGCATAATTGTAAAGCACATATATATAGCATTCTTATTTACTTTTTTTTGTTTAATAATAGTATAAGGCGATGATACTTTTTTAGTTATTGCCTGTTTTTCTTTACTTCTTTGTTTTTCAGCTTCTAGTATATCTGAAAGTGAAATTTTAGAAGTATGTTCAAATAAAAAATCATTAAATTCATCTGCAACTTCTTCAGGATTTAATCCTAAATATTTAGCATATGATTTTATTTTTTCTTTAATTCCTAAAACATCTTTAAAAGCTCTTATATTTCCAGCTTCTAAATTTTCTAAAATAAAACTATCGATATTTAAATCATCGCTAGCTTCTTCAATGCTGACACCATTGCTGATTCTTATCTGTTTTAAATATTCACCGAGTTCCTTCACGTAAACACCTCATTAAAAATAATACTTTATAAGCCATGTTCTGTACCTATTGCTAGGTGGCAAACATTTATCTACTAATTTTCATTAGTCCTTAACTCTGTTTTATTCCTTCGTTAAAGCTCCTCTACCAATATTTGAGTTTCTCACTCGTGGGGTTTATCACGTTCCACTTCCATTGTTTCCAATTTCTTCGTCACTATGACACTTTATAATTACTTTAGCCATATCATTGGACTTAGGCTATTTCATCGCCGTTAGCAATATGCTACCTAGAGTTATTTTTTTCTCTAGCACGAACACTACAAACATCACAGTTTGTGTGAGCATGGACTTTCCTCTATATACTAAAATATAGCGTTTGCCAAAATATTATTCATCTTTACCATATACAATTTTCTCAAGTTGTGACAATCTTCTTATAACATCAACATTAGAAATATTTTTATTAGAATCATCACCTTCTGATGCTTTTGCAATTTCTATACTTGTTTTTAAATTGCGAATTTCTTGTTTCAAACTCATAATTTCATCTAATAATTCTTCTTTTTCTTTGTCATATTGTTTTAGAATTTTAAAAAATTGTTCATAATCACCAATAATAAGATCAAGATATTGATCTACCTCTTTTAATCTATATCCCCTAGTATCAATTTTAAATTCTTTTTCCAAGATATCTTTTGGAGATAAATTAAATTGATCTTGATACATCTTATCACCAATCCCTTACGATTATTATTATCTTATAAAATAGTTATTTTGTCAAATATAACCATTGATGTTTTCAACTAAATTTTATACTTTATATGTATCCATCTTTGTAGCAGTTTAGAATGTTTAGTATTATCTTCCATTCTATTTAAAACTAGAACTAGCTCTTCTTTTCTCATAAATGCTCCTTTGCTAACTACTATTAAAATATAACATAAAAATTTAAAAAATCTATATATTCGACAAAACTAGTCTTTTTTTGATAACTTATTTTAATTTTTAATATATTTAATTGTATTTTTATAATTATTATGTAAATTGTCATTAATTCATTAAAATTGTAGAAAAAAAAAAGAATATATAGTATAATTTATTAGTATATATAATTATTGATATTTAGTAAGGTGATTTAATGAATTATCCAAAAGGAATAAAAAATGATAACATTATCAATAAAGTTCCCACACGTTATGATAACCGTGGTATGGGTTTAGAAAATGATATAAATTTAACAAATCAATATTATATAAATATTAAAAAAGCATATATATACAAAAAACCAACACCAATACAAGTTACAAAAATTGAATACAAAAATAATAGCATTATAATAAAAGAGGGGTTCTTTAAAGAGCCATCTACAACAGATTATAATGGATTATATAATGGTAAATATATAGATTTTGAAGCCAAAGAGACAAATAATAAAACATCTTTTTCATTAAATAATATTCATAAGCATCAAGTTGAACACATAAGAAATATCATTAATAATAATGGTATTGGATTTATTATAGTAAGATTTAATAAATTAAATAAGAGTTTTTTACTATTTGGAAAAGATTTAATAGACTTTATTGATAATAATGGTAGAAAATCTATACCACTTACTTATTTTGTTGATAAAGGTTTTTTGATTCAAGATAACTACTTACCAAGACTTGATTATTTAAAAATTATTGACAATATCTTAGGAGGTTAAAAAAAATGACGAAAAAGAACAAAAAGGTGAATAATAAAAGACACATGAAAAAAAATGTAAGAGATTTAATAATATTTATTATTATTTTAACAATATTAGGATTAATTTTTATGAATTTTCTTTTTACATTTTTCTTAATATTTGGAATCATTTTAATATTATTAATCTCAAATTGGTTTAGTAAAAAGAAAAAGAAAAGATGGATTAGAATTACAATTAATTGTCTTGCAATATTTATTTTATTGTGTGCAATTGCTGGAGTTGGAGTTACAGCATGGTTTTTATCATATGTTGTTGAACACGCGCCTGAATTTAATGAAGATGCTTTAACTATGACACAAACTTCAATTGTTTATGATTCTTCAAATGTTGAAATTGCTGAACTAGGTACTGAAAAGCGTGAAATCATTACTTATGACCAAATGAGCGAGGTCTTAATAGATGCTTTAATTGCAACTGAAGATTCAAGATTTTTTCAACATAATGGTTTTGATGCACCAAGATTTCTAGTGGCTTCAATAAAGCAAGTTTTAGGTAATTCAGATGCTGGTGGAGCTTCTACCTTGACAATGCAGGTTGCTAAAAATAGTTATAATAAAGAAAATGCTACAGTATCAAAAGGTTTCAAAGGTATTGTTCGTAAATTTACTGATATATATTTAGCTGTATTTAAAATTGAAAAGCATTATTCAAAACAAGAAATTATTGAGTTCTATGTAAACAATCATTTCTTAGGTAATAATGCTTATGGTGTCGAACAAGCAAGTCAAACTTATTTTGGAAAGCATGCAAATGAATTAAATTTGGCAGAAGCTAGTTTATTAGTTGGAATGTTCCAAGCACCTACTGCCTATAACCCATTTAAATATCCTGAGGCTGCTGCTGAAAGACGTGCTACTGTGTTAAATTTAATGTACAAACATGGTTATATATCTAAAGAAGAAAGAGACATAGCTAATAGTATTCCTGTATCTAGTTTACTTGCACCATCTGAAGCAGAGCAACAATATTATTCATATTTAAATACTGTAATAGAGGAAGCTTATGATAAATATGGTGTTCTTCCTACAACTACTTCAATGTTAGTATACACCAATATGAATTCCGAATATCAAAAAGCAATAGACGATGTTTTTAGTGGAAAGACATATAATTGGGAAAATCCTGTAGTTCAAGCAGGTGTTGCAGTTGTCGATGTTCATTCTGGAAAAATTTTAGCAATTGGAGCTGGAAGAAATCAAGATGGATTAAGAAAAACAAATTATGCTACTGATACTAAGCGTCAAATAGGATCTACTGCTAAACCAATATTTGATTATGCACCGGGAATGGAGTTTAACAACTGGTCAACATATACTTTATTTGATGATTCAAAATATTATTATACTAGCGGTCAAGAAATAAGAAATTCTGATAGAACTTACATGGGAGTTATTACTCTTAGAACTGCGCTTGCACAGTCTAGAAATATTCCGGCTCTAAAAGCTTTCCAAGCTAATGATAATAGTAAAATATATGATTTTGCTTCTTCTTTGGGAATAACATTTGAACAAGAATCAATAAATACGCATTATTTGCATGAGGCTTATTCAATAGGTTCCTTCAATGGTTCTAATCCTCTTGAAATGGCAGCAGCTTATGCTGCATTTGCAAACGGTGGTTACTATTATGAACCATATACAATTAATAAAATTGTATTTAGGGATACTGGTGAAGTAATTACATACGAATCAGAAAAGAAACAAGTTATGAGTGATTCAACTGCTTTTATGATTACTGATGTTTTAAAAACAGCTGTAAATAGTGGTCTTAGTGGAGCAGCTAAAATTAATGGTGTAAACATTGCGGCTAAAACTGGAACAACAAATTATAATGCTTCTACTCTTTATACATATGGATTACCTAATTCAGCCATTAATGATGCTTGGATTGTTGGATATGATCCAAATATTGCAATGGGATTGTGGTATGGATATGAACCTATAAGCCGTGAATATTGGACTACGGCTACCACAGCATATACTCAAAGAAAAGGGTTATGGTCAGCAATAGGTTCAAAAATATTTAAAAAAGATGGTTCAGATTTCACTGTTCCTAATAGTGTTATTAAAGTCGGTGTTGAATTAAGTAGTGACCCAACAGCTGCACCAAAGCTAGCAAGCCAATATACACCAGAAGATAAAATTGTCTATGAATACTTTAAAAAAGGAACTGAACCTACTGAAGTATCAACAGTATATCAGAAATTAGAAAATGCTACTGGTCTTAATGTTACCTATGAGCCTTCTGATTTAACAATTGTTCTTTCTTGGAATAAAATTGCAACACCTAGTGATATAAACACAGAATTTGGTGATTTAGGATATAAAATTTATAAAGATGATATTTATATAGGATTCACAACTGAATCTACTTACAAAATATCTGATGTTATTAATCCTAATGGTACATATAAAGTAGTAACTGGTTATAGAGATAGTCAAACAAATGATAGTGTTGGTATAACTTATAAATTAGAATATGATGATCCAAATAGATATGAAGTTAAGCTTCTTGTTCCTTCTGAAAAGACATATCAAATAGGAGCAACACTAGATGATTATGATGCAAATGTCGGTATAGGTGATATTGATGTTACTAAAGATGGTTTATCAGTAAAAGCTTCTATAAGCATTTCAATTACTAATAAGGATAATGAAACAATTGCAAATATTTCTACTATGGAAGAAGATGTATTTACAATAACCTATTTAGTAAATTATGAATCATTTGCTACGACCATAAAAAGAACTATAAAAATCGTAAAATAACTCAATTAATTTGAGTTATTTTTATATTAATAATTTACTTAATATCATAATAATTATGCCTAAAGTAAAATAAGCCATTAATAATTTTCTATTACATAATTCTATTCCTTTAGGAATCAATTCATAAACGGCAATATAAATCATTATTCCAGCTGTAACGGCAAACGAAAAAGAAAAAAAATAATTGTTAACTACTTTAGATAAAAAAAGCCAAGCTATAAAAGCACCAAACACTTCTGAAAATCCTGCTATAAAAGTATATAAAATAGCTTTCTTTTTATTATGATTGCTAAAATATATAGGTACAAAAATACTAATTCCTTCTGGTATATTGTGTAACGCAATAGATAAACTTAAAGATAAGCCAAGTTTAAAATCTTTTGTTGTTGTTAAAAATGTTATTATACCCTCAGGTATATTATGTACTATTAAAGCAATCATTGAAATGATTCCTACTTTATAAAGATCTTCTTCAACTTTTATTACGTGTTTTATAAAGTAAATAAATAAAAATCCAAAAAATAAAAAAATTGAAATTATTATAATGCTTGGAATAAGCTCATAAAATTTAAATAAGTATTTAAAAGAAGTAGGTATTAAATCGAATATAGAAATAAAAATCATTACGCTAGAAGAAAAAATAAGACTAAAAGAAATTATTTTTATTTTCTTTTTACATTTAAAAAAGACAGGTAACGATCCTAACATTGTTGATAAACCGGCAATAGTAGTTATAACAAAACTTAAAAAAAGATTATTCATATCTCTCACCTTTTAAATTATATGAATAATCTTTATTTATTTTGTCTTTGAACGTATAAATCTTTTTTATATTTGCAAAACTCTCCTAATTTACAACCATTACATTCTGGTTTCACTGCTTTGCAATGATATCTTCCGAATAATACTAATTGATGATGTCTTTTACTCCATTCATTTTTTTTAAATTTTTTCATTAATTTTCTCTCAATTGTCATCACATCATCGTTAATTTTAGCAAGATTTAATCTCTTACTAACTCTTGCAACATGCGTATCTACTGCAATTGCTGGATAATTGAATAAATTACTTAAAACAACATTTGCTGTTTTTCTTCCTACACCTGGAATTGTTTCTAATTTTTTTCGATCACTAGGAACAATACTATTACATTTTTTTATCAAGTAATTTGTAATTTCTTTAATAAAAATACTCTTTTTATTATATGTTCCTATTGGTCTGATTATATTTTTTAAGTCATCAATATCAGCGTTAGCTAATTTTTCCAAGGTATCATACTTTTTAAATAATATATCAGTAACACTATTTACTCTTTTATCAGTAGTCTGAGCACTTAACATTACAGCTATTAAAAGTTCATAATCTTTGCTATAATTTAATTCACATTTAGGATTAGGATATAATTCATCTAAATATTCTTCTATTTTATCAATCATTTCCATCTTCCATCCAATCATAATCGAAAACATCAACTTTTTTATTCTTTTCTTTTTCTCTAAATTGCTTCTTATTTTTTTCGACATCTTCCTTTGTTTTAATATTCTTTTTAGCCCATTCATAAAGAATTTTATCAATATATCGAAGATTTGCAACTCCATTATAGACAGCTTCTTTTATTGCTTCTTTTATAATTTCATCACTATAATTACTATTTTTCCATGCTTTAACTATTTCATATTCAATAGGTGAAAGCTGTTTCCCTAATTCACTTTCTAAAATTTCAAAAATATTGGTTGTATCTTCTTTTTCATTATTTATTTCTTCTATAATATTTATAGAAACTTTCTCATAAAATAAATCTAAAGAAATATATTCTTCTATTATATTTTTATCATTTTTAACAACTTTTAATTCTATCAATTTTTTATCCTGCAATATCGAAATATATTCCATTACTTTTTTTATATCACAACAAAACTCTTCTGATAATCTTTTAATATCAAATATTAAGAACTGCCCTTTTCCATTTAAATACATTAAAAAAAGAAAAGTTTCTAAATTTATTTCAAGCTTTGGAAACATTTTATATAAATACATAGGTATTACTATATTATTTTCTTTTACTATTTCTAATATTTTTCCAAATTTCATAAACCCCACCTATCTATATTTTTCTAAGACATACTTTTGTAATTGATTTTCATCATTTTGTAATTTACCATTTAATATTTTATCTTCTAAATCATTATATATATCTTTAAAATATGCGCCTGCTTTTTTATTTAAAATATTCATTATTGTTTGGCTAGTTATTTTTATCGATTTTCTAGAGTTAATAGGTAATTTCTCATACATTTTAGATATTAAAATTCTATCAATTCCAATTATATCAGCTGCAACTTGATTTACATATAAACCATATTTATACAAAGTAACATTGCTTATTGATGATTTAACAACTTCTTTAACATTTTTAATAATTTGTTTTTCATTGCTATTAAATTGATATCTATCCGATATGTCCAATGATGCCCAAATACCTATAATATCACTTTTTAACTTTATATCTTTTAAATTATATATTTCTAACTCTTTGTCCATTTCTAATTCTAATAATAAGTCTACACCATATTGTGAATTTGAACTAGTAAATATTTTATCTAATTCTTGCTTTTTTCTAGTATAAGATAATTCTTTCAAATTTTTTTTATTTAATATTATTGCTTTTTTCACATCATCACTTAATTTAAAATTTAAATTAGCTGCAAATCTTATTGCTCTTAGCATTCGAAGAGAATCTTGTGAAAATTTAAAATTACTATCCCCTACTGTATTAATTATTTTATTGTCAATATCTTCTTTACCATTTAATAAATCAATTATGTTTCCATTTTTATCTATACACAAAGAATTTATTTTAAAATCTCTTCGTTTAAGATCTTCCAACAAATCATTTATATATTCTATTTCTATTGGTTTTCGATTATTTATGTATCTTATTTCCTTTCTAAATGTAGTTACCTCAAAGCGAGAATTTTTAACGTATAAAGTTACTGCACCATATTCAACGCTAGGTAAAACTCCATTATCAAAAATCTCCATAATATCTTTTGGAGTAGCATTTGTTGCAATATCAACATCTTTTGATTCTATCCCTAGCAAATAATCTCTAACAAAACCACCGACAATATAAGCTGAAAAACCATTTTCTTCTATTTTAGATAAAACTTTTAAAGCTGTTTCTAGCATGAATTTATCACCATTTTATATTATATCAAAAATAATACAAAAACTAAAGATATTAAGTTTTACATTTTATAAAAAAAAGAAAAGGTTTACTTTTCTTAAATTTCAATTAATTTACTGCTTCTTTTAATGCTGTTCCAGCTTTAAATGTTACAGCTTTTCTTGCAGCGATTTTAACTTTTTCTCCTGTTTGAGGATTACGTCCTTCTCTTGCTTTTCTTTGTGAAATTGCAAAAGTTCCAAATCCAGCTACTGGTACTTTTTCTCCATTTTCTAAAGCTTTTGAAATAGTTTCAAATACGGCATCGATAGCACGTGTTGCATCTGCTTTAGTTAGACCAGTCTTTTCTGCTACTGCTTCTACTAGTTCTGCTTTTTTCATTCTATTACCTCCATCCTTTTAAGCACAATATGCTTACATATACAAAATATCATATTTTATTATTAAAATCAATGTTTTATACGCTTTTTTAAGTATATTTACACAAAATATTAAATAACAATTGCGATTAAATTATTTGATCCTTTATTGACAATTTTAGTTAATGTTTGACTTAACTTGTATCTTATATTATCTGGCATTAATGAAATTTTAGATTGAATTCCTTCTTGAACTATAACATCTAGACTTCTACCAAAAATTTCGCTCTTCCAAATATTTTTTGGATCATTTTCATAATCTTTCATTAAATAATCTATTAATTCTTTGCTTTGAAGTTCACTTCCTATGATTGGTTCAAATGTTGAGTTTACGTCTACTCTTATCATGTGAATAGATGGTGCAACTGCTTTTAATTTTATACCATATCTACTTCCTTGTTTAATAATTTCTGGTGTATCTAATTTCATATCTTTTAATGTTGGTGATGCAACACCATATCCTGTTTGTTTTACCATTTTTAAGGCATATTTTATTTGATCATATTCAGTCTTAGCTTCATTGTATTCTTGAAATAGAGATAATAACTCTGCTTTATTTTTGACATCTATTTTAATAATTTCTTTTAATACTTCATTATATAATTCATTTTGTGCTTCTAAATTAATTGTTACTATACCAGTTGAAGGATCCACTTCACTAAGATAAGCTTTTAATATATTTTCATTATCTAAAAATCCATTAGTTATATTCTCAATATCTTTTAATTTATCTACTTCCTTAACACTACTTCTTATAGATTCAATATAGCTTTTCTTAACTTTATTATTTGGGCTTAAAATGGCAATCCATTCTGGCATATTTACTTTAACCTCTAGTATAGGAAATTCATATAGCGCTTCTCTTAAAATATTATATATATCTTTTTCATTCATTGTATCAACATTCATTGGTATTACTGGTACATTATACTCTTCTCTTAAATTTTCTGCTATTTTTTCAGTTTCTGGTAGCATTGGATGCGTTGAATTTAAAACAACAATAAATGGCTTTCCTATATCCTTTAATTCGTTTATAACTCTACTTTCTGCTTCTATATAATCAGAACGGTCAAATTCTCCAATTGAACCATCAGTTGCTATAACAATACCGATAGTTGAATGTTCCTTTATAACTTTTTCAGTTCCTAATTCTGCAGCTTCAACAAATGGAATTGCTTCATCATACCAGTATGACCTGTTTTCGTGATACCCCTTGATATTTTTAAAAATTGCTATCAAGCAATGTATCATT